>CAXICP010000229.1:0-5850 GCA_964022595.1 uncultured Salipiger sp. | reverse complement strand
AAGGACGACCCCGGCAGGAAGACATGGGCGTAATTGGCGGTCTCGTTCAGGAAGAGGTCATGCACGATGACGCAGTCCATCGCCGCCAGACCCGCCGCGACATGCTTGGTGTCGGGGTCGGACTGAAGGATGTCCTCGCCCTGACAGTAGAGCCCCTTGAAGGTGCCCTCCACCGCCGCATCCAGCATGTCGGGCGAGCCGTTGGACAGGATCGCCGCGCGCAGCCCCGCAGCCGCCAGCGCATCCAGCATGGCGGGCACCTCGGGATAGGCATCCAGCACGAAATACAGATCCATCAGCCGCGCGCGCAGGGCGTCATCGGACAGCCCGTGGCGTTCCATCGCCCAGTCCAGCGCCTGGGCGGTGACCTCGCGAAAGGTGATGTGATCGCCGGTGATCGCCCGCAGCCAGGAATATTCCAGCTGCTTGCGGCGCCAGTCCTCGGCGAGCGGCTGCCACAGCGCGGCAAGCGCGGGGTCGGTATCGGCCGCGCGGCGCGCCGCCGCGTTGACGTCGAAGAGCGTGCCGTAGGCATCGAAGACACAGGTGGTGATGGTCATGGCTTTCCCCTTTTGCGCAAAGCCTTGCACGGCGGCCGGGCGGGGAAAAGTCCCCCGTTTGCAATTCGTGCCAAGCTTGGGTACCCTGAGAAAGAGCAATACGAGCACCCGCACAAGGCGGCCTCGTCAAGTCACGCAGATTTGCTTTCACGCAATCCCACATACGAACGGAGAAACCATGACGCAGGTCAAGACCGGCGATACCGTCCGCATCCACTACACCGGCACGCTTTCCGACGGCACCACCTTTGATTCCAGCACCGGGCGCGACCCGCTGGAATTCACCGTCGGTTCGGGCCAGATCATTCCCGGCCTCGACAAGGCGATCCCCGGCATGGAACCGGGCGACAAGAAGACCGTCGAAATCGCCCCCGAAGAGGCCTATGGCCCCGTCCACGCCGAGGCGCGCCAGGCCGTGCCCCGCCAGGAAATCCCCGATGACATCCCGCTTGACCTTGGCACCCAGCTTCAGGTCCAGACCCCGAACGGTCAGACCATGAACGTGACCGTGGCCGAGGTCAGCGACACCGAGGTGACGCTGGATGCCAACCACCCGCTGGCGGGCAAGGATCTGACCTTTGCCATCGAGCTGGTGGAAATCGCCTGACGGCAATCCCGGGGCGGGCGGCGGACTGTCGCCCTCCCCCTGACCCGGGGCGCGCATGGACCACCCGCTGATCGACCTGATCGATGCCCGCATCCGCAAGGCGCAGGGCGAAGGCGCCTTTGACGACCTGCCCGGCACCGGCAAGCCGCTGCCCCCGTGCGATGACCCCCAGAATGCCGTGTTCGCCCGCATCCTGAAGGACAACGGCGCCGTGCCCGAAGCCGTGTCGGTCATGCGCGAAATGGCGCGCCTGCGGGCCGAATTGCAGGACAGTTCCGATCGCAGCGAACGCCGCCGGATCATCCAGGACCTGTCGCTGCTGCAGGCACGGCTTGAACTTGCGCGCAAGCATCCCTGACCCTTCCCCGCCCCCTTGCGCTTGAACCTTGGCGCATGGGCGTGGCACATGACCCCTGTCGCGCAGTCAAGGGGGCACGCATGGTCACCGTCACACAGCAATACGAAGCCTACCCCTATCCCGAACGCGACCCCGCGGACGAGGACAAGCGGCTGATCACCGGCTCGCCCTCGCATCCGTTCGAAATGGACCACATGCTGTGGCAGGGCGCGCGCGACTGGTCGCAGCCGCTGAGCGTGCTGGTGGCGGGCGGAGGCACCGGCGACGGGCTGATCCAGCTTGCCACCCTGCTGGACATGCTTGGCGCCCCGGCGCGCATCACCTATGTCGACCTGTCCACCGCCTCGCGCGCCGTGGCCGAGGCGCGCGCCGCCCGGCGCGGGCTAAGCGGCATCACCTTTCACACCGGCAGCCTGCTGGACGCCGCGCAATACGGGCAATTCGATTACATCGACTGCTGCGGCCTGCTGCACCACCTGCCCGACCCGGCCGCCGGCTTTGCGGCGCTGCGCGGCGCGCTGGCGCCCGGCGGCGGGATGGGGTTCATGGTCTACGCGCCTTACGGGCGTTCGGGGGTCTACCCCTTGCAGGAAGCCTTTGGCGCGCTGTTCGAAGGCCTGTCCCCGCAGGACCGGCTGGAACAGGCCCGGCGCCTGGTGGCCGACCTGCCCGAAGGGCACCCCTTTGCCGCCAACCGCAACCTTGGCGATCACCACGCCAGCGATGCGGGCTTTTACGACCTGCTGCTGCACGGGCAGGACCGCGCCTTTGACGTGCCGGGCCTGCTGGACACGCTGGATGCCACCGGCTGGATGCTGGCCGCGTTCACCGCGCCCGCGATCTACGATCTTGCGCGCATCGCCCCGGTGCCCGCCGGCATGGACCCGCGCACGCAGATGGCGGTTGCGGAAAAGCTGCGCGGCACGATCCGCATGCACGTGGCCTATGCTGTGCCCGCAGATGCGCCCCCTTCGGTGGCGCGCCCCACCAACCGATCGCTCGTGCCCCACCTGCGCGGCGTCCAGCGTCAGGCGCTGGCGCGCGCCGTGGCGCAGGGCCGCCCACTGCCGCTGCAGCTGGGCCAGCTCAAGACCGACCTGTCCCTGCCCCGCACCGCCGCCGCCGCTCTGGCCGCCATCGACGGGCGCCGCTCGCTGACCGAGATCGCCGCCGCCGCAAGGCTGGACCCGCTGGCCTTCGGCTCTGTCTGGGGTCAGATCGACGCCGCGCTCGCGCCGTGGGGCCTGCTGCATTACTCGGGGCTGATGCGCCAGACCGGCCGTTCGCTGCGCGGGCTCTGACCGGCGCCCCGCCCCCGGGACGTTGCGTCCGCAGGGCGCTGCCGTTGCGTCCGCCGCCCTTGCGCGGATCACCGTTCCTTTTCACACTGACCGCGAGGAGAGAGCCCCGACAGGGGTTCACAGAGGGAGGAAAACCCATGCGTTTCGCGTGCCTGCAAGACCGCGACGCCATCGAGGCCGAAAAACCATGGAAGGCCCGCGACCTTCCACCAACGCTTTACGGGCAGATCGCGCGCACCGCGGCGACCTTTCCGCAGCGCCCCGCGATCAGCTACCAGCTGCTGTCCGGCCCGAAGGACCGCGCCGAAACGCTGACCTGGGACGCGTTGAAGACACAGGTGACACGGGCGGCGAACCTGTTCCGCTCGCTCGGCATCGCCGAAACGGACGTCATCGCCTACGTGCTGCCCAATTGCACCGAAGCAGTGGTGTCGTTGCTGGGCGGGGCGGTGGCCGGGATCGTGCTGCCGATCAACCCGCTGCTGGAACCCGAGCAGATCGCCGCCATCCTGCGCGAGGCGAACGCCAAGGTCGTCGTCACGCTCAAGCCCTTTCCCAAGACCGACGTGGCGCGCAAGGTGACCGAGGCCTGCCGCCACGCGCCCCATGTGCACACCGTGCTGGAAGTGGACCTGAACCGCTACCTTGCGCCGCCCAAGCGCTGGATCGTGCCCCTGCTGCGCCCGCGCCGCACGCCGACCCACGCGGACACCAAATGCTTTCGGCACGAACTGGCGCGCCAGCCCGACCGGCTGACCTTCGAAGACCGCCAGCAGGACCGCGTCGCCGCCTATTTCCACACAGGCGGCACCACGGGCATGCCCAAGGTGGCCCGGCATCTTTATTCGGGCATGCTGTACAACGGGTGGCTGGGTGACAGGCTGCTGTTCAGCGAACAGGACAACATCATGTGCCCGCTGCCGCTGTTCCACGTGTTCGCGGTGCATGTGATCATGATGTCGGCGATCTGTTCGGGCGCGCATGTGGTGTTCCCGACGCCGCAGGGCTACCGCGGCGCCGGGGTGTTCGACAATTTCTGGAAGCTGTGCGAGCGCTGGAAGATCACCTTCGTCATCACCGTGCCCACCGCCGTGTCGGCGCTGATGCAGCGCCCGGTGGATGCGGACATCTCGACCGTCAGGATGGCGTTTTCCGGGTCCGCCCCCATGCCGCTGGAACTGTTCCGGCGTTTCGAATCCGCCTGCGGGATCACCATCTGCGAAGGTTACGGGCTGACCGAGGCAACCTGCCTTGTGTCCGCCAACCCGCCCGAGGGGGTCAAGAAGGTCGGCTCGATCGGCATTCCCTTTCCCTACACCCATGTGCGGATCGTGCGGCAGGATGCGGACGGGCCGCGCGAATGCCCCCCCGGCGAAATCGGGGAAATCTGCGTTGCCAGCCCCGGCGTCCATGCCGGCAGCACCTATACGGAAGAAGATCGCAACCACGCGCTGTTTCACGAAGGCATCTACCTGCGCACCGGCGATCTGGGCCGCATGGACGAAGACGGCTACCTGTGGATCACCGGGCGCGCCAAGGATCTGATCATTCGCGGCGGGCACAACATCGACCCGGCCGAGATCGAAGAGGCGCTGCTGGCCCATCCCGCCGTGGCCTTTGCCGGCGCCATCGGCCAGCCCGACCGCCACGCGGGCGAGCTTCCTTGCGCCTTCGTCGAACTTTGCGCCGGGGCGCAGGCCACCCCGGACGAGCTGCTGGCCCATGCGCGAGTGCATATCCACGAACGCGCCGCCGTGCCCAAGCATCTGGCGATCCTGGATGAACTGCCCAAGACCGCCGTTGGCAAGGTGTTCAAGCCCGCGCTGCGGATGCAGGCCATCACCCGGGTCTACGACGAGGCGCTTGACGATGCGGGCCTTGGCGCGCGCGTCTCGCAGGTGGTCGACGACCGGCGCCGCGGGCTGATCGCGCGCATTGCCCGCAACGGCGCCGACAGCGGCAAGGTGCAGCAATGCCTTGGCGCCTTCACCTGCGCCTGGGAATGGGATGACGATGCGCCCAAGGCGGGCTGATCAGGCGTCGGCGGGCTTGCAGAACAGCTCGTAAAGCAGGCCGATGACGCGCCCCGCGTCATCGGTCGCAAGGCTGTAGAAAATGGTCTTGCCGTCCCGGCGGGTGCTGACCAGCCCCTCGTCGCGCAGCCGCGCCAGCATCTGGCTGACCGCCGCCTGCCGGATGCCCAGCAGGGTTTCCAGCTCGCCCACGGATTTCTCGCCCGAGCCAAGATGGCACAGGATCATCAGCCGCCCCTCATGGGCCAGCGTCTTGAGAAACCCCGCCGCCCGCCGCGCGTTCGCGGCCATCTGGTCGGGGGGCGGAGGAGCGATGATCGACTGATCGGGCACGTTCGGATACCTTGCTGACGGACGCACGCAATATATCACCCTGCCTTCGAAATGCGAGACCGGCAGCCCCGGCAGTGACGCGCGCGTGTTGGCGGATCAACGCCCCGCCCCCGATGCGGGTTCCCGCGCCCCGGTTTCGCGTGCGGTGCCGGCGCCGGCCGGCCTCGCCCGCGCCATGCGCTGTCAGACGTGCCCCTGCGCGGCCAGGAAATCGGACAGGATGCGCGCGTATTCGGCGGGTTTCTCGACGCAGGCCATGTGCCCCGCACCGCGCATCAGGCGGAACTGCGCGCCGGGGATCAGGTCCAGCGTCTCGCGCACCATGTCGGGCGGGGTCGATCCGTCATCAGCCCCCGCGATCCCCAGCGCGGGCAGGCGCAACCCCGAGGTCGGCGTCATGAAATCCGTCCCCGCGATGGCGTGGCAGCAGCCGGAGTAACCCTGTGGCGGCGTGCGTTCCAGCATGTGCCGGATGGCCAGCGCCCCGGGCGTGCGGCGACACCCGGGGGCGAACCACTTGTCCAGCGTGCCGTCCAGGATGGCGCCGATGCCTTGCGCGTCCACCTGCGCGATGCGGTCGGCCCAGATCTGGCGGGTTCCGATCTTGCAGGCTGTGTGCGACAGAACAAGCCCGCGCACCAGATCCAGCCGCTTGGCG
>CAXICP010000228.1:0-5878 GCA_964022595.1 uncultured Salipiger sp. | reverse complement strand
CCCCCAGCAGCGCCGAGGCGGGGATCAGCACGGCGTGGCGGTGCGTGCCGGTCAGGTGGCGCGCAAGGCTGGCGGTCAGAAGCCCAAGGAAGGTGACCGGCCCGACCAGCGCGGTCGACACCGACACCATCGCCGCCATGAGCAGCAGCACGATCAGCACCAGCCGGTCGTGGTTCAGGCCCAGCCCCCGCGCGGTGTTGCGCCCCAGGGCGCAGACATCCAGCGCCGGCGCAAGGCGCAGCGACACCGCCAGCGCCCCGCCAAGCACCGCCGCCGACAGCGCAAGCTGCCCGGGATCGGCGGCGCCGAAGCTGGCGAACATGGCCTGCTGGACGACGGCGAAATCGGACGGATCCAGCAGGCGCTGGACCAATTCGGCGCCGCCGCGCAGTAGCACGCCAAGGATGATCCCGGTCAGAATCATGCGCATGATGTCGCGCGCGTCGCGGCGCAGCAAAAGCCCGAACAGCAGCGTCGATCCGACCCCAAGCGCCGCCACCTCGACCAGGAACCGCAGCGCAGAGGGGATCTGCGCGAAACCGACCCCGCCCAGCGTGGCCACCAGCAGCGTCTGAAGCAGCACGAACAGCGCGTCAAAGCCCACAAGGCCGGGCGTCAGCAGCCGGTTGCCCGCGACGGTCTGGAACAGCACGGTCGCCGCTCCGGTCGCGGCGCCGACGCAGATCAGCGCGCCCAGCTTGGTGGCGCGCAGTTCAAGGATGAACCCGTAGGGCGCGCGGATCTGCCAGGCAAGGAAGCCCGCCGACAGCAGCATCAGCCCAAGGCCCAGCCAGAGAACGCGCCGCTCAGCCATGCCGGACCCGGGGGGCGGCGTGCAGCAGCCACAGGAAGACGCCGGCGCCAAACACCGCGATGACGGTGGCGGCGGGAATTTCGAACGGGTAGCGGATGGCGCGGCCGATCACGTCGGCGGCCAGCAGCAGCGCCGCGCCGCCCACGGCGATCAGCGGCAGGTTGGTCCGCAGGTTGTCGCCGCGCCAGCGCGCCACGAGGTTGGGCGCCACCAGCCCGACAAAGGGGAAGGCGCCGACCGTGACCAGCACCAGCGCGGTGATGACCAACACCACCACCAGCCCCAGCGCGCGGGTCTGGCGATAGTTCAGCCCAAGGCTGCGGGCCTGCATTTCCCCCAGGCCCAGGATGGTGATGCGGTCGGCCACGAGGTACAGCAGCCCCGCCAGCGCGGCGATGGCCCAAAGCCATTCGTAGCGGCCCATCATGACGCCGGAAAATTCGCCCAGCCGCCAGGCGCCAAGATACTGCACAAGGTCTTCGGCCCAGGCGAACCATTCGCAGACGGCGCCACGGATGCCTCCGTGGACGATGCCGTCGCTGGGCAGGAGCATCGGGTCCTCGCGGGGGACGCGCCGGGCAAGGGCCAGAAAGCCCGCCATGCCCGCCAGCGCGCAGGCGGCGGCGATCAGCATCTTGCCCGCCACCGCCATGCCGGGCGCCAGCAGGGTCACCGCCAGAAGGCCCAGCATGGATGCTTCGGGCGCGCCGGTCAGCGACGGTTCCACAAGGCGGTTCTGCACCACCTGCTGCACCACCACCCCGGCCAGCGCCAGCCCCGCGCCGGCCAGCAGCGCGGCCATGGTGCGCGGGATGCGGCTGACCATCAGCAGCCAGCCGTCGCCGTCAAGGCTGGCCGCCCCAAGGCAAAGGCTTGCGACGATCAGCCCCGCCAGGGCCGCAAAGGTGATGACCCAGGCGCGCAAGAGCTTAGCTTTCGCTGCCCGAGAACGCCGAAATCAGCTCGTCCAGCGTGTGCATCATCGACCGGGCGCCGCCGCCCGAGATATAGATCGGCGCGGCGTCCAGGTAGACGATCCGGTCGTTCTGCGCCGCGCTGGTGCGTGCCACGATGGGGTTGTCCAGCGTGGCCTGCGCCGCCTGGCTGTCGGCCTGGATGGCGGCACCGCGGTCGATCACCAGCAGCCAGTCGGGATCGGTTTCGGCAAGGAATTCGAAGCTGATGGCCTGCCCGTGGGTTTCCGCCTCAAGCCCGGGGTGGGCCTGGGGCAGGCCGACGGCGTCATGCAGCCAGCCGAACCGGCTGCCCGAGCCAAAGGCCGAGATCTTGCCGCCGTTGGCCAGGATGATCAGCCCGTTGCCCTTGCCGTCGATCGCGGCGGCGGCTTCGTCTAGCTTGGCGTTCAGCGCGTCGGTCAGGGCGGCGGCCTCGTCTTCGCGGTCGAACAGCGCCCCGAAGGCGGAGATGCGCTCACGGGTCTGGGCGACCATGTCGCCGCCTGCGCCGTCGATGGTCATGTCGATGGTGGGGGCGATGCGCGCCAGCGCGTCCACCTGCGTCGATGACCGCCCGCCCGCGACGATCAGGTCGGGGCCCATCACGGCCAGCGCCTCGAAATCGGGTTCGAACAGGGTGCCGATGGTTTCGGCGCTGTCCAGCACGGCGGGCATGCCCTGCAGCCCGTCCATGTACAGCGGCGCGGGCAGGCCGGCGATCGGCTGACCCAGCGCGGCGATGGTGTCGACGGCGGGCGCGTCGAAGACGACGACGCTTTGCGGCGCCTGTTCCAGCGTCACGGGGCCGGTGGCGGTGTCGATGGTGACGTCTTCGGCAAGGGCGGGAAGGGCGGTGGCACAGGCCATCAGCCCTGCCAGAAGGATCGGTCGCATGCGGTATCTCCGGGTTCGGGATGGGCGTGGCGTGGCGCAAGCGCCGGCTTCGCGGAGGTCAGCGCATTGATAGGGGACAGGGGTATGGGGCTTCAATCAAAAAAGCTGATGCAAATGATCAACTTTAGGCGCGCGTGCGAAAAAGGGGAAAGCGCGCCACGGTGGCGGCGCCCCTTCGGTGGCTTGGGAACGCATGGCCCGGCGCGTGGGGGCTGCGCGTCGCGCCTCGATGGTCAATCGGCCAGTGCCAGCAGCCCGGCCACGTCAAGGTGGGTTTCAAGGTGGTCGGCCAGCGCGTCCAGCACGGATTGCACGCCCGCGTCATAGGCGCCGCTGCTTTTCACGCCCAGCCCCGCCAGCCAAGCCGCGCGGAACCCGTCGTCGCGGAACATGCCGTGCAGGTAGCTGCCGGCGATGCGGCCATCTTCGGACATCGCGCCTTCGGGGCGCCCGTCCACATGGGCAAAGGGGCGGGCGCGGTCGGCGCCCTCGCTGCTGCCGATGTGGATCTCGTAGCCGCGAAATTCGGCCCCGGTCGCGGCATGGGTGGCGCGCGCTTCGGTGAGCCGCTTGTCGCCGGTCATCACCGTGTCGATCCGCAGCAGGCCAAGCGCGGGGTCCGCGCCGGGTGGGCCTTCGACGCCCTGGGGGTCGGCGATGGTATCGCCCAGCATCTGGTAGCCGCCGCAGATGCCCAAGAGGTGCCCGCCCCGCCGCAGATGCGCGGCGATGTCCACGTCCCACCCCTGCGCGCGCAGGAACCCCAGATCCGCGCGCGACGATTTGGTGCCCGGGACGATCACCACATCCGCATCGCCCGGCACCGCCCGCCCGGGCCCCAGCATCGTCAGCCGCACGCCGGGTTCCTGCGCCAGCGGGTCCAGATCGTCGAAATTCGCGATCCGCGGCAGGGCAAGGCAGACCACGTGCAGCCCCGTGTCGCGCCGCGGCGTGGCAAGGTCCAGCGCATCTTCGGCGGGCAGTTTCCAGGCGTCGGCGAACCACGGCAGCACGCCGAAACCCTGCCAGCCGGTGCGCTGCTGGATCATCTTGTAACCATCGTCGAACAGTGCGGGATCGCCCCGGAAGCGGTTCACCACGAAGCCCCGGATCATCGCCGCATCGCCGGGATCAAGCACCGCCTGCGTGCCCACGATCTGCGCGATGACGCCGCCCCGGTCGATGTCGCCCACCAGAACCACCGGCACGTCGGCGGCGCGGGCAAAGCCCATGTTGGCGATGTCGCGGGGGCGCAGGTTGATTTCGGCGGGGCTGCCGGCGCCTTCGACGATGACCAGCTGGTGCTGCGCCGTCAGCCGCTGAAAGCTGGCTTGCACCGCGTCCAGAAGCCGGGGCTTCTGGTCGCCATAGTCGCGGGCCTGCGCCGTCGCCAGCCGCTTGCCCTGAACGATGACCTGCGCGCCGGTGTCGCTTTCGGGTTTCAGCAGCACCGGGTTCATGTCGCTGTGCGGCGCCAGCCCGCAGGCCAGCGCCTGCAGGGCCTGGGCGCGGCCGATCTCGCCCCCGTCGCGGGTGACGGCGGCGTTGTTCGACATGTTCTGCGGCTTGAAGGGCGCCACGTCGATGCCCCGCCGCCGCGCCGCGCGGCACAGCCCCGCGACAAGCAGCGATTTGCCCACGTTGGACCCCGTTCCCTGGATCATGATGGCGGTCATGCGTTCCCTCCTTGCCCCCCGGATTGCCCCCGAAAAGGGGTAGCGAAGCGGCGGTGCGGGGGCAATCGGCGCGGGCGGGAACGCTGCGGCGTGTAACCTATCGGAAACCCTGGGGGCGAAAAATCCGCCGCGCGTCGGGGTTGGGTGCGGCGTAGAATCGGCCCGGGGACACGCGCGATGCGGGTGGGAAAAGCGCGGGAAATGACACAATGCCAGTGGCTTGCGCGGGATCACCCCGATGCGCCCCGGCACCACCCCATCGGCGCTGCCGCAAAATTCGGCGCCCTGCGAAAGCTGTTGCTTTTCACCCCCGACACGCATACCAGCATCGGCGGGACACCCTTCCCCAACGAAGGGCATCTATCTGTAAGGTTAGGCTACATGGCTGATAAGCACCCCTCCGCGCGCCCGGCGAATCCGCGTTTTTCGTCCGGCCCCTGCGCCAAGATCCCCCATTTCACTGTTGATATGCTTGCCGATGCCGCGCTTGGACGCTCGCATCGCGCCAAGATCGGCAAGGAAAAGCTCGCCGCTGCCATCGAAGGCACCCGCGAGATCCTGGGCATTCCCGCAGACTACAAGATCGGCATCGTGCCCGCATCCGACACCGGCGCCGTGGAAATGGCCATGTGGTCGCTGCTGGGCGAACGCAAGGCGACCATGGTTGCCTGGGAAAGCTTTGGCGCGGGCTGGGTGACCGACGTGGTCAAGCAGCTCAAGATCGACGCCGAGGTGAAGACCGCCGATTACGGCGACATCGTCGACCTGGCCACCGTGGATTTCGACACCGACGTGGTGTTCACCTGGAACGGCACCACCTCGGGCGTGCGCGTGGCCAATGGCGATGCGATCCCCGCCGACCGCGCCGGCCTGACCATCTGCGACGCCACCAGCGCCGCGTTTGCGCAGGATCTGCCGTGGGACAAGCTGGATGTGACCACCTTTTCCTGGCAGAAGGTCATGGGCGGCGAAGCGGCGCATGGCATGCTGATCCTGTCGCCCCGCGCGGTCGAACGGCTGGAAAACTACACCCCCGCATGGCCGCTGCCGAAGATCTTCCGCCTGACCAAGGGCGGCAAGCTGATCGACGGCATCTTCAAGGGCGAAACCATCAACACCCCGTCGATGCTTGCGGTCGAAGACTACCTTGTCGCGCTGGACTGGGCGCGCAAGATCGGCGGCCTGCCCAAGCTGATGGCCCGCGCCGATGCCAACGCCAAGGTGCTGTGGGATTTCTGCGACCGTCACGACTGGATCGCGAACCTTGCCAACGACCCGGCGACGCGGTCGAACACGTCGGTCTGCCTCAAGTTCACGGATGATCGCATCAAGGATGGCGCAAGCTTTGCCAAGGCCGTCGCGAAGAAGCTTGAAGACTACAACGTGGCGCTGGATGTGGGCGCCTATCGCGATGCCCCCGCCGGCCTGCGCATCTGGTGCGGCGCGACGATCGAGGCGTCGGATGTCGAGGCGCTGACCCTCTGGCTGGAATGGGCGTTCGAAACGGTGCTCGAAGAGCAGACCGCGACCGCCTGATC
>CAXICP010000227.1:0-5882 GCA_964022595.1 uncultured Salipiger sp. | reverse complement strand
ATCGCCACCGTGGTGCGCGGCATCTGCATCAGGCTGAGGATGCCTTCTTGCATCCGCGCGCCGCCCGCAGCGGAAAACAGCACCAGAGGGCGCTTGAGCCGCCTGGCTTCCTGCGCCGCCTTGATGATGGCGTTGCCCACGTACATGCCCATGGACCCGCCCATGAAGCTGAAATCCTGCGCCGCGCAGATCACCGGGGTGCGGCCGATTTCGCCGGCGGCGACAAGCATCGCCTCTTTTTCGCCGGTGGACCGCTGCGCCGCCTTCATGCGGTCGGGGTATTTCTTCTGGTCGCGGAAATGCAGCGGATCGCTGATCGGCTCGGGCACCGCGATTTCATTGAAAACGCCGCCGTCGAACAGCGACTGGAAGCGCGCGCGCGGCGTGATGTGCATGTGGTGGCCGCATGCGGTGCACACGCCCAGATTGTCCGTCACCTCGCGGTGGAACAGCATCGTGCCGCAGCCGTCGCATTTCATCCACAGGTTCTCGGGCATCTCGCGGCGCGAGAAGATCGAATTGATGCGGGGACGGACGTAGTTCGTGATCCAGTTCATCTCTGGGTCCTTCGCGGCTTGCTGTCGCGGGTGATCTATGCGGGTCGGGCGCGGAATGCAATCGGGGGTGTCAGACCCGAAGCGCAAGCCGCACCGTCAGCCACGACAGCCCCAGCATCCCAAGATCCACCGGAAGCGCCGCGCGCACCGCCGCCGGGTCCGCCACGTCCAGCGGCAGCACGTACAGCGCAAGGCCGGTCATCGGCCCCTGCGGCGCGGCGATGGCCACGGCGACCGCGTTGTTGACAAGGTGCAGCGCCAGCGCCGGGCCAAGCGTGCCCGCGCGGGCCGTCAGATCCGCCGCCGCAAGGCCGAACAGGAACGCCCAAAGCATCACCAGAACCGCGTTTTCGCCGTAGATCCCCGGGGCCCAGTGACCAAACGCGAACAGTCCCGACGGCACGACCAGCCAGACGCCCGGCGCCGTCCAGCGCGCCCCAAGCTGCGATTGCAGGTAGCCGCGAAACAGCAACTCTTCGCTGCCGGTCTGCACCAGCAGCGCCGCCAGTGTCAGCGGCAGCAGCGCGGCCCAGCGGCCCGGCGCCATGGCGGGCTGCATGTCGGGCGCCATCGGCCAGGGCGGCAACAGCGCCAGCGCGGCCTGAAGGATCACCAGCGCGGCGGCGACGCGGCAGAACTGGCGCAGCGCCAGCGGCGGCGGGCCCAGCAGGCTGCGCACCGACCGCCCCTGCACCAGCCGCGCCGCGATCACCGTGGCAAGCCCCATGGTGCCCGCGCTGCCCAGCAGGGCGTAGACCCCGGGCGCGCTGTCGCCCTGCCCCATCGCATCAATCAGGGCGCCGAACCGTTCGGGGCCAAGCAAAAGCCCCGCCAGCGTCATGACCGCCTGCCCCAGCGCGATGGACAGCGCCAGCACAAGCGCCAGCCCCAGCGCAAGCCGCGCCGGTTCGGGGCGGGCGACGGCATCGGTCATCTGCTTGAAGGCGGCATAGGACATGGCGGCGATCCCTGCACGGCGCTGGCGCCTTTGCAAGGCCACTCGTGCTTGTTCCCCGGCGCCGGGCTGGCTATCTCGTTACGATACAAGGGCAATGCGGGGGCGACAGGAAATGGAACGACTGCATTTGGCCGCCCTTTGCGGGGCCACCCTGCTTGCGGGCTGCCTGCCGGCCCCGCCCGGGTCTGCGCCCCAGACCGCGCGGCTTGGCGGGGGCGACGTGGTGATCGGCGGCCCCCGCGCGTACTGCGTGGAGCCCACGGTGGCGGCCCGCGATGCCGGGGGCGCCTTGTGCGTGAGGCGCGGGCGCCGGCCTCTGCAACAGGGCAGCGCAAGATCGCGGGCACCCGCGAGGGCGGGTTGACGGCGGTGCACCTTGCGGGCGGGGGCGCCGAGGTGCTGGATGACGGCGATCCGAAATATTGGCGCGGCGCCTTCGTTCAGGGCGGGCGCATGGTGGGGCTGGCGCTTTACGCCCCGCTTGGCAGCCCGCTTGCGGGCGACGGGGGCGCCGCCATGCTGCGCGCCGTGCGGGACCGGATCGCCGCGCTTAGCCCCCGCGACTGACGGCAGGTTTTCCCACCGGCGCACGGCGCGCTTATTTCTGCGCCAGAGATTGCACCTTTGGCCCGGCGGCGGCATGGTGCGCGCAGTTGGTATACCGAATTCAGAGGCTCTCATGACCCCGCTAGGCGGCATCGCGCTGAAACTTGCCTCTGTCGTGCTGTTCGTCATCATGTCGGCGCTGATCAAGGCCGCGCCGGTGCCGACCGGCGAGGCGGTGTTCTTCCGGTCGTTCTTTGCCCTGCCGGTGATCGTCGGCTGGCTTGTCTGGCGCGGAGACCTTGCCACCGGCCTGCGCGCCAACCGGCTGTCGCTGCACATCCTGCGGGGGGTCGTGGGCGTGTCCGCCATGGGGTTCAACTTTGCCGCGCTGGGGTTGCTGCCCCTGCCCGAGGTCACGGCCCTTGGCTACGCGGCGCCGCTGCTGACGGTGATCTTCGCCGCCCTGCTGCTGGGGGAAAAGGTGCGCCTGTTCCGCCTGTCGGCGGTGATGACGGGGCTGGTGGGCGTGGGCATCGTGATGTGGCCACTGCTGACCGTCTCGCACGCGACGCCCGCGGTGCTGTGGGGGGTGGTGTTCGTGATGGCCTCGGCCGTGCTGCGATCGCTCGTGCAGATCCACATCCGGCGGATGGTGGCGACGGAACAGACCTCGGCCATCGTGTTCTATTTCACCATGACTTCGACCGTGCTGTCGCTGGCCACCCTGCCCTTCGGCTGGGTCCTGCCGTCCTGGGAACACAGCGCGATGCTGATCGCGGCGGGCGTGCTGGGCGGCATCGCGCAGATCTGCCTGACGGCGGCCTATCGCGGCGCCGAGGCAGCGCTGCTGGCGCCCTTCGACTATGCCTCGATCCTGTTCGCCATCGTGATCGGCTACGCCTTCTTTGCCGAAGTTCCCACGCCGCTGATGCTGGCAGGCTCCGGGGTGGTCATCGCGTCGGGCGTGGCGATCATCCTGCGCGAACGCTACCTTGGGTTGCGCCGGAACCGCGCGCGCCCCGGCATGACCCCGCAGGGCTGAACCGCACCGCTGGTGCGCAAGGTTCGGATGCGGCGCCAGGCGCAGCGGCGCGGAATTTTTCCACTCGCCTAACCGGCGGGGCTTTGCTAGGACAGCGCTCGGAATGGCGGGTGTGGCGGAATTGGTAGACGCACCAGATTTAGGTTCTGGCGCCTTTGGCGTGGGGGTTCGAGTCCCTTCACCCGCACCATTCCGATCTTGAACGGCATCCCCCCAGCCCTGGCCGTCAGGATGACGGAAGATTTGCCGGGTCGAACTCGCACCACTCGCCGGCCTTGACCACCGTGGCCGTGAAACCGATGGGCGAGAACTGGCCATAGATCCAGCGTTCGCCCAATTGAGCGCGATCAAAGCCCACTTCGACGATATCGTTTGCGGCCCGCAGGCTGGTGATCATGTCGGTCACGAAACCGGACGTCAGGGCGGCGAAATCGCCATATGAATCCCAGCCGGTGGACATTTCATCGGCAAGCCAGGATTCTTCGCCATCGACCCCCAGCACGACGGTATCACCTTCATCCCAGGGCGCGCCCGTTTCGCCCGGATAGGGGGCATAGCGGTATTCGAAGCTGGGGTTGAAACCCTTTTCCATGAAGCTGAAGACCAAGGTGCCGGATGTCTCACGCGAGGATCTCAGGGAAAAGACCTTGCAGACCTGGCCGATTTTGACCGTCGCCCAGGCGCCGTGTTCGAAATAGGTCGCATGCGCCATCGATGTCGTGAACACGAGGGCAAGCATACCAAGAATCGTCGATTTCAATGTATTCATCCTTTTCCGAAGCAATCCATATTCCCTGACCGGCAGGCCCTTTGGTGGTACAATTCGGAAGTTAATACATGATTGGCTTTCGGATCTGCCCCGGCAGCCCCGAATAACCCGATGGATTCAGCACGCCGAAGGCCGCATCGGCGCAGGATCGCGGCGCTTAGCGGCGGCGCTCGTGGCGCAGTACCAGCGCGTAACCGGCAAGGCTGACCAGCGCCAGGGCGAACCAGGTCAGCGCGTAGCTTAGGTGCGCGTTGCGGAACTGCACGACCGTCATGCCCCCGCGCGGCCAGCTGCCGGGGGCCGCAAGCTCTTCGTCGACGAAATAGGGCGCGGCGCGGTCATACCCCAGCGCCCGGGTGATCGATTCGATGTCGCGGCGATACCACAGTCGCTCGTCCGGGTTGTTGTCGCGCGAGAACAGCCAGCCTTCGTCTTCGGACATCCGCAGCAGCCCGGTGACGGTGGTTTCCCCGTCGATGCGGTCGAATTCGGCGGCATCGCCGTTGCGCTGGGGCACGATGCCGCGATTGACCATGACCACGCTGCCGTCGGCGCGGCGCAGGGGCGTCAGCACCCAGTAGGCCGGGCCAAGGTCCGAGGGCGTGTAGATCAGCACCTCGTCATCGTTCAGATAGGTGCCCGACAGAGTGACGCGGGTGTATTCGTCGGCATCGCGGCTGACCGGCGCGCTGGCGGGCGGGGCGGGCACGGCCGGCGCATGGATGCGCGCATCGACCCGGTCGATCAGGTCCAGCTTCCACTGCAGCCGTTGCAGCTGCCAGATCCCCAGGCCGGCAAATCCCGCCACCAGCGCGGCGGCCAGAAGCGTTGCGATCACAAGATGCGGGCGGCGTGTCATGAAAGCGGTCCCCGAATGGCAAGCGGGGCCGCGAACGGCCCCGGCATGTGGGTCTGAAGGATGGGCCTAGCCCTGCTGGGACTGAAGGCTTTTCATCTGTTCGATGTGGCGGTCCATCTCGTGGCTTGGCATCATGTTGGCGTTCATGTTGTGCATGACCCAAAGCGAGCCGGCCAGAACGATCCCCAGGATGATGACCGAGAACACCGTCGCCGACAGGGTCCAGCCCTCTTCGCCGCCGCGATTGACGTGCAGGAAGAACACCAGGTGGACGATGATCTGCACTGCGCCCAGCCCCATGATGATGGCGATCAGCGTGGTGCGGTCCATGTCGACGTCGGCCATCACAAGGTAGAACGGGATGATGGTCAGGATCGCGGCCAGCGCAAAGCCGATCATCAGCTGCCCCATGGTGCCGTGCGAATGGCCCGCGTCGGGGGAATGGTCCGCGTGGGAGGGATGTTGCGACATCAGACGAGCCTCACGAGATAGACAAAGGAAAACACCCCGATCCACACCAGATCAAGGAAGTGCCAGAACATCGACAGGGTGCCGAGGCGCTGCATGTTCGCCGGGATCAGCCCGTGCATCCTGATCTGGACCATCAGCGTGACCAGCCAGATCAGGCCGCCGGTGACGTGCAGCCCGTGCGTGCCCACCAGCGCGAAGAACGCCGACAGAAAGGCCGACCGGTCCGGCCCCGCCCCGATGTGGATGAGGTGGTTGAATTCGTACACCTCCATCCCGATGAACCCCAGACCGAAGGCCGCGGTCACCGCCAGCCAGGCCAGCGCGCCGTTGGCATCGCGCTTGTCGGCGCGCAGCATGGCCAGCCCGAAGGTGATGGACGAAAACAGCAGCAGCGCCGTTTCCACCGCCACGAAGCCCGGTTCGAACAGGTCCGCCGGGGCCGGCCCGCCGGCATAGCCGTAGCCCAGCACCGCGTAGGTGGCAAAGAGCGACCCGAAGATGATGCAGTCGCTCATCAGGTAGATCCAGAACCCGATGGGGGTCGGGCTGTGGTGCTGATGGTCGGTCTCGTGGGGGGTGGCCTCACGGACGTGGTGCATCGGCTCGTCGGCAAGGGGCTCGACGATCTGCTTGTCGGCGGTAGCGGTGACCGTGCTCATGCCAGGGCTCCTTTCGCCTCG
>CAXICP010000226.1:0-5885 GCA_964022595.1 uncultured Salipiger sp. | reverse complement strand
GGCGGCCCGCCTCGTGCAGCGCGTCCTCGCCCCGGCCCCGCAGTTCGTGGACCTTTGCCTCGGCACGGGCCTTGGCTTCATTGCCCCGGCTTTTCCCGACGTCGCCCATCAGTTCGGTCAGCGCCTTCACGTCGTCGCGCAGGGTCGCGATCTGGTCCTTGAGCGCGTCCATGTCGCTGGACGGGTTGGGGGATGGGTTTGCCATGGGGGTGACCTCTTGAGGGAACATTCTTTGACTCACGACACCAACACCGCCGGGTTGAAGAAGTTCCCGCCCGCGTCGAAATTTTCTTCTCCATTGACGTTCAGGGTCGCCCGCCCATCACACGGGCGCAACGCTGCGCCCGCGATCAGGCCGATCGCAGGCGCCACGGCCGGCAAATCTGCGGCCCCGGAACAGGATCATCTGGCCCCGGAGCGCGTTAAACGCGGCCTGCGTCAGAAATCCTGCCATGCGCCGCCGTTCGCGGCCATCCGGGGTTCGGGCGTATAGCTTGGCGCGACGGCTTCCACCTTGGGCGCCTTCGGAGCCACGCTTTGCGCGCCGCCTTTGCCCGATTTCAGGGCAAAGCGGGCGATCAGCGTTCTCATCGCCTCGGATTCGCGCTTGAGAGCGACGGTCGATGTGCTGGCCTCTTCGACCATGGCGGCGTTCTGCTGGGTCACCTGGTCAAGCTGCCCGACCGCCACGTTGATCTCGTTGATGCCGACCGATTGTTCCTGCGCGCCGCTGGCGATGCGCTGGATCGCGTCGGCGATGGTGGTCACGCGCTCGCTGATCTTCGCAAGCGCCTCGCCCGATCTTTGAACCTGGTCGACGCCGGTTTCCACCTGCGCCGAGCTGCGCGAGATCAGGCGGGCGATTTCCTTGGCCGCCTCGGACGAGCGCTGCGACAGCGACCGCACCTCTGCCGCGACAACCGCGAACCCGCGCCCCGCCTCGCCGGCGCGGGCGGCTTCGACCCCCGCGTTCAACGCCAGAAGGTTGGTCTGGAAGGCGATGTCGTCGATGACGCCGATGATTTCCGACACCGAATCCGACGAAACCTTGATCTCGGACATCGCTTCGACGGCAGAGGACACGATGCGCCCGCTTGCCTCGGCGTCCTGGCGGGCGTCTTCCACTGTCTTCGCGACCTCTTTCGCGCTGGACGCGGCCGTGCGCACGCTGCTGGTGATCTCGTCCATGGCGGCGGCGGTCTGTTCCAGTGTGGCCGCCTGATTTTCGGTCCGGTGCGACAGCTCGTCGGTGGCGCCGCCAAGCACGTCCGCGCGGGCGTTGATCTCGTCGGCATTGTCGACGATGGAGGCGACCACGTCGTTCAGCGTCTCGATCGTGGCGTTGAAATCCAGGCGAAGCTGTTCATAGGCTTCGGGAAAGGCGTCATCGATGCTTTGCGTCAGGTTGCAGGCCGCAAGTTCGGACATGGACCGGCTGAGCCGCTGCACGACCTCGTTCTGCCGTTCGCGTTCCTTTTGCTGCGAGATTTCCATCTCGCGGCGTTCGTGCAGCTTGTGGCGGAAATCTTCCAGGATGCGGCCAAGAAACCCGATCTCGTCCCGGCGGGCGGCGGTGTCGATCTGCGTGTCGTAATCGCCTTCGGACACCTTGCGCATCGATCCCATCAACTGCGACAGCGGCCGCGTCACGCTGCGCACCAGAAGGACCGAGGCGACGGTCAGCAGGCACAGGGTCGCGATCAGCGTCACGATCCCCGCCACGCGCATCGCCGCCAGATCGGCCTTGATGTCCGAAAGGTAGGCGCCGGTGCCGATGACCCATTCCCAGGGTTCGAAATACTGCACCGCGCCCATCTTTTCCTCGGGCGCATCCTCGCCCGGTTTCTGGAACCAATACCGCACGATCCCCTGGCCCGAGGCGAGCGCGACGTTGCGAAGTTCCTCGAACAGCCTGAGGCCCTTGCTGTCCTCGTAACCCGACTGATCCGTGCCGATCCAGTCGGGGCGGAACGGGTGCACGCGCATCACAAGGTCGGAATCGAACACGAACATGTAGCCCGCTTCGCCGAAACGCAGTTCGGACAGCAGGGTCGATGCCTCGGCCTTGGCGGCATCAAGGTCCATTTCGCCCGCTTCGACGCGCGCGTTCAGCGCCGTCAGGATCCCGCTGGAGGTTTCCAGCACATGTACCAGTTCCCGTTCCTGCATGTGGTAGGTCTGATCGACGGCGCGCGACAGCAACAGCATCGCAAGCGCGGCTGAACAGATAAGCGCCAGAACGGCGATGGCATAGATACGGGCGGCGATACTCTGGAAAAGCCTGGTCATGATGCATCCAACAGCAAACTATTTCCATCTCGATACCCGGCGCGCGCTTACAAGCGATTTAATCCGCGCAACTTGTTTCCGACAATTTTAACGACCCCCGCGCGGCCTGCCCGCCGCGCAGTCACACCCGGCTGCGGGGCGGGGCGCGTGCCAGAACATGGTGGACGCGCCGGCAGGTGGCCGTTAGCGTCAAGCTGTGGCGGGCAGGTTTTCACAGGCCCCGCGACAGCGCCGCAGCTTGGCTGCGGGCCGTATGCGCTGTCAGTTCAAGAGGTTGCGAATGTTGGCATTGTTCCTGGGCCATGTTGTTCTGTTTTCCGCATTTCCCATCTATTTCACGACCCTCGAACCCCTGCTGCGCCGGGCGTATTTCTACCTTTACCTCGGGCTGATCCTGCTGATCGGAGGCATCCTTGGCAACGCCTACGCGCTGAACCTGGCCGACGGGCTGACCGTGTCGGGGGGCAACCTGTGCTACGGCGCGTTCATGATGACATCGGTGCTGTTCGCGCTCGTCGAACGCGACATCTTCGTGCTGCGCCGGGTCATCCGCCTGGTGATCGTGGTCGATCTTTTCAACATATCCCTGTCGCTGCTGGCCACGGCGGCGCTGACGGATGCCGCGGTGACGAACCCCCACGGCACCCCATCGGCGCTGTTCCGGCAATCGGTGCCGCTGATCTTCCTTGGCGGCGTGCTGATCGTGACCGAGCTTTTCGTGCTGTTCTACTGGTTCGAGCAGGTCAAGAAACGCCGCCTGTCCACGGCGGTAACCGGGGCGGCCTACCTTGCGGGATTTGTGGCGGTCCTGTGCGCCGACGGGCTGCTGTTTCCGTTCATCGCCTTCGGAGTCTCGCCGCCGATCGTGGACATCGTCTTTGGCGGACTGTCGGGCAAGGCATTGACGGCGCTTGCCTATTCGGCGCCCCTACTGCTGTTCATGACGCTTTGGCACAGGCGCTTTGCAAGGTATCTTGAAGCAGACGTGTTCACCTGGCGGACGTTCCTGGCCACCTCCAGCGACTTGATCCGCGAATTGTCGGAAAACGAACGCGCACTGCGCCAGGCGGATGCGGTTTTCCGCACGTCCGACAACGGGCTGGCGATCCTGGACGGCGATGGCCGGCTGGTGCGCGCCAATGGCGCCTTCCTGCAGCTGACGGGCGCGCCGGAAACGCCGACGGGCGAATGGTTCACCCACGCCGGGCGCGCCCTGCCCATGCCGCCCGATCCGCACGCCCCCTGGCGCGGCGAGGTCAGCTTTGGCCCCGGCGGCACCGCGCAGGGCCTGCTGTCGGTGACGCCGGTGTCCGATTCCGACGAATTGACGCTGATCTGTTCCCTTGCCGACATCACCGAACAAAAGCGCGTGCAGGCCGAACTTGACCACCTGGCGATGCATGACGCGCTGACCGACCTGCCGAACCGGCGCGCGCTTGACGCGGCCCTCGCCCAGGTGACGGGGCCGCTGGCGTTGGTGATCGCAGACCTTGACCGGTTCAAGGATGTGAACGACAGCTTCGGCCACGTGGCCGGCGACGAGCTTTTGTGCCGCGTCGGTGCCCGCCTGCGCGCAGCCCTGCCCGCAGACGGCTTGCAGCGGATCTATCGCATCGGCGGCGACGAATTCGCCCTGCTTCTGCCCGGCGCCGACGAGGCCGGGCTGCGCGACACGGTGGCGCGGCTGTCCGAACTGCTGCTGCGCCCCATCGCGCTGACCAACGGGCGCGAAGTCGCACTGACCGCGACCTGGGGCGCCAGCCTTGCCGCCTCGCCCGCCGAGGCCGATCTGTATGCAAAAGCCGATGCCGCGCTTTACGACGTCAAGCACGGCACCCGGGGCGGGCTTGGCATCTACCGCGAGGATCTGACCCGCGCCGCGCAGCGCCGCCTTGCGCTAAGCCTGCGTCTGCGGCGCGCCATCGACGACGGAACCATTTCTGTCGTCTACCAGCCGCAGATCGACCGCACCGGCCGCGTGTCCGGGCTGGAAGGGCTGGCGCGCTGGACGGACGACGAATTCGGGCCCGTCCCGCCCGAGGAATTCATCGCACTGGCCGAAGACCACGGGCTTACGGGAACGCTTTGCACCTATGTGCTGCGCCAGGCCTGCCGGGACGGCGCGGAATGGCTTGCCGCCGGGGTGCCCTTTGGCCACGTGGCGGTGAACGTGTCGGGCACGCAGGTCCGCGCGCCGGGTCTGCGCGATCAGGTGGCCGAGGCGCTGGACAGCGCGGCCTTTCCGGCCAACCGGCTGGAACTGGAGCTGACGGAAACCGCCTTTCTGGGCCGCGAAAGCGAAGTCGCGCCAGTGTTTTCAGCCCTCAAGGGGCTGGGCCTGCGGCTGGCCATCGACGATTTCGGAACCGGGTATTCGGCGCTTTCCTATTTGCCGGCGCTGCCGTGGGACACGCTCAAGATCGACCGCAGCTTCGTGTCGCGCGCCGCGCGCGATCCGCGCCGCAAATCGCTGATCGCCGCCATCGCAAGCCTGGCCTCGGGGCTGGATCTGTGGGTGGTCGCAGAAGGCGTGGAATCGGCTGAACAGCACCGCCTGCTGATGGACATCGGCTGCGATGCGTTCCAGGGATTCATGTTCTCGCGCCCGATCCCGGCGGATCAGGTCGCCGCGTTCTGCGCGCGCCACCGCGATGCCGCCCTGTCGGATTCGCAGGGCTGATCGCGCCGGAGAAGCCGCCCCGCGCGGGGCATTACAGGATCAGGCGCGGGTCCGGGCCAAGATCGATCCCTGGGAACACGTCGCGTTCCAGCGCGCTGGAGTCCATCCCGAACAGCCCCCGCATGAGCCAACCGGCATGGGCGCGCAGATCGCGCGTCGGCATCAGGTCGCGCCGGTCATACAGCGCCGCCTCGTCCAGCCCCGGCCAGTCGGTCACCACCCTGCCCCCGCGCAGCGCGCCGCCCGCCAGCAGCATGGCGCCGCCGGTGCCATGATCGGTGCCGCCCGTGCCGTTGATGCGCACGGTGCGGCCGAATTCGGTCATCGCGACCACCGCCGTGCGTTGCCAGGCCTGCGCGCCCAGCCCGTCCTTCAGGGCAATGATGGCGCCCGACAGCCGCCCCAGCGCGCGGGCAAGCGGGCGGTCCTGCGCGGCATGCGTGTCCCACCCGTTGATCGAAAACGCCGCGATGCGCGCGTCGCCCTTCAACTTCTGCGCCACGAAGGCGGCCAGCCGGGATTCTGCCGGCCCGTCGGTTATCGCGCTGCCCGTCCTGTCATCCTGCGCGATGCGAAGCGCCTCGGACATGGCGGCGGCGAAGGCGGGGTCGTCCTGCATCACCATCTCGGCCAGCCGGATCGCCTGCGGACTTAGCGCAAGATCCGCCTCGGGCGCCCAGCGCGACACCGGCGCGCCGCCCCCCAGCACCGCAAGCGGATCGCCCCCGATGGCCCAGGCGGTTTGCGTTTCGACCCCCGGGTAATGCTGCAACATCCGGTTGAGCCAGCCATCGCGCCGCGCGCCGCCCCCCAGCTTCGCCACGCCCGCTTCCAGCAGGTCCTGCCCGTCGAAATGGCTGCGCTTGTCGCGGTAGGGCGTGGACACCGCGTGAACGACCGACATCTCGCCCGCGCG
>CAXICP010000225.1:0-5924 GCA_964022595.1 uncultured Salipiger sp. | reverse complement strand
GGACCCGTCCAGCCCCGAAAAGCCCTTTGCCACAATCTTCGATTTCGACCGCCGTGTAGATCTCGGTGGTCGCCGCATCATTAAAAAAAAAATGCGGGCCCGCGCCGGGGCGTTCGACCAGCTGGACCGCAACCGGCGGCGCGTGTTCGATTCGCTCGACGCGCTGGTGGCCTACTCGGCGGCGATCCACGAACAGCGCCATTCCGCGCAGGTGTCGCTGTTTGGCGATGCGGGCGACGATCTGCCCGAACCGCGCCTGACCCCCGCCCCCGACTGGCTGCCCGCCGAACGCCTGAACGAGGAATTCAAGGCCATCGGCTTTTACCTGTCGGGCCATCCGCTGGATGATTACATGCCCGCGCTGAAACGGCGCGACGTCATGACCCTGGAAGAGGCCCGGCAAAAGGCCATGGGCGGCGCCTGCATCGCCAAGCTGGCCGGCGTGGTCGCGGGGCGACAGGAACGCAAATCGGCCAAGGGCAACCGCTTTGCCTTTGCCCAGCTGTCCGACCCCACCGGCGCCTACGAGGTCACGATCTTTTCCGAAACGCTGGAAAAATCGCGCGAGCTGCTGGAAACCGGCACCAAGGTGGTCGTCACGGTCGAGGCAACGGTGGAATCCGACCAGCTCAAGCTGCTGGCTCGCAGCTTCGGGCCGGTGGAAACGGTGGTCGCGGATGCGGGCGCGTCGGGCTTGCGCATCTTCATCGAATCGCCCGGCTGCGTGTCGCAGGTTGCCTCGGTGCTGACCCGCGCCGCCGAACAGATGCCCAAGGCCGGGCGCGGCCCGATCCGGCTTTGCCTGTCCGCCGACGGCCTGCCCGGCGAGGTCGAGATGGACCTGAAACGCGAATTCCCCGTCTCGCCCGAAATCAAGGGCGCGGTCAAATCGCTGGACGGGGTCCTGGCGGTCGAAGATTTCTGACCGCCCAGCGATGACCCATCAGTAATGCGGCGGGCGCTCGTCGCCGAACACCACGCCGCCGCCGCCGTCCGACTGGCGGGCCGCCTCGCGCTGGATAAGCGTTTCAAGCCGCTGCGTCAGCAGGGCGATCTCGCGGTCCTGGCGCGCGACCGTTTCCGACAGATCGTCGCTGATGCGTTCCAGGTGGGCGATGCGTTCTTCCATTGCGGGATCTTGCGGCATGGGCTGGCTCCTTTGGGGATCAGATAGGCGCGGCGCGGGGCGATGTCCACGCCGCTGCGCCCCGCCCATCCTTGCCCCCTGACGCACAAGCCGCTAAGGGAGGCGCGCATTCCGAGGAGCCTGTCATGGCGAAAGACAAGAAAGCCCCCCGCCCCAAGGCGCAGACGCCCAAGGGGTTCCGCGATTACTTCGGCAATGAAGTGACCGAGCGCGCCGAAATGCTGCGCGCCATCGCCGGGGTGTACCATCGCTACGGATTCGAAGCGCTGGAAAGCTCGGCGGTCGAGACGGTCGAAGCGCTTGGCAAGTTCCTGCCCGACGTGGACCGCCCGAACGAGGGCGTCTTTGCCTGGCAGGACGAGGACGAATCGTGGATGGCCCTGCGCTACGATCTGACCGCGCCTTTGGCCCGGGTCTATGCCCAGCACCGCAACGATCTGCCCCTGCCCTACCGGCGCTTTGCCATGGGGCCGGTGTGGCGCAACGAAAAGCCCGGCCCGGGGCGGTTCCGCCAGTTCTATCAATGCGATGCGGATACCGTGGGCGCGGCCTCCGTCGCTGCCGATGCCGAAATCTGCGCCATGCTGTCGGACACGCTGGAAACGGTGGGCATCGCGCGCGGCGACTACATCGTGCGGGTGAACAACCGCAAGGTTCTGAACGGCGTGCTGGAAACCATGGGGCTGGACGATGACGCGCAGCGCGACGCCGTCCTGCGCACCATCGACAAGTTCGACAAGGTCGGCGAGGCGGGCGTGCGCGCGCTGCTCGGCAAGGGGCGGCTGGATGCGTCGGGGGCCTATATCGACGGCGTCGGGCTGTCGGATGCACAGGCCGAACCGGTGGTGGCTTTCCTGACCTCGGGCGGTGAAGACGCCGGCGCGACCGTCGCCAACCTGCGCGCGGCCGTCGGCACCAGCCAAATCGGCGCCGAAGGCGTGGACGAACTTGAACAGATCGCCGCGCTGCTGGCCGCCCAGGGCTACGGCCCCGACCGCATCATCATCGATCCCAGCGTCGTGCGTGGCCTTGGCTATTACACTGGCCCCGTGTTCGAGGCCGAGCTGACCTTTGAAATCCTTGACGACAAGGGCCGCAAGCGGCAGTTCGGTTCGGTCGCGGGCGGGGGGCGCTATGACGATCTGGTCAAGCGCTTCACCGGGCAGGCCGTGCCCGCGACGGGCGTGTCCATCGGCGTGGACCGCCTGCTGGCGGCGCTCCGCGAAAAGGGCCGCATCGGGTCCACCCCGCCCGGCCCCGTGGTCGTCACCGTGATGGATCGCGACCGCATGGCCGACTATCAGGCGATGGTGGCCGAACTGCGCGGCGCGGGCATCCGCGCCGAGGTCTATCTCGGGAATCCGAAGAACTTCGGCAACCAGTTGAAATACGCCGACAAGCGCAATTCCCCCGTCGCTGTCATCGAAGGCGGCGACGAAAAAGCGCGCGGCGTGCTGCAGGTCAAGGACCTGGTGCTGGGCGCGAAGCTGGCGGAAAACGCCAGTCTTGAAGAATGGAAGGAACGGCCAAGCCAGTACGAGATTCCCCGCTCTGAACTGGTTGCCAAGGTGCGCGAGATCATCGACCAATGGGCCTGAACCTAGCCGCCGAGCGCGCCGAGGCCGTCCGCCTGCGCCAGTGCTTCCTTGACGCCGGCGCAACGAATGTCGATTGCGCCATCCTGCAACCGGCCGAAACGCTGCTGGACCTTTACGGCGAAGACATCCGCGCGCGCACCTACGTGACCCAGGATCCGACGCGCGGCGAGGTCATGCTGCGCCCGGATTTCACCGTGCCCGTGGTGCAGATGCACATGGAAACCGGCGCCGCCCCGTCGCGCTACACCTATTGCGGCGAAGTGTTCCGCCGACAGGAAGACCACCCCGAACGCGCCTCGGAATATTTCCAGGTCGGTTACGAGCTGTTCGCCGAAAGCGACGCCGCGCAGGCCGATGCCGAAGTGTTCGGGCTGTTCGCGGAAACGCTCGCCCCGTTCGATCTGCGCGCGGTGACCGGCGATATCGGCATCCTCGCCGCCGCCGTGCAGGCGCTGAAGATCTCGGGGCCGCGCCGCGCCGCGCTCATGCGTCACATCTGGCGCCCGCGCCGGTTTCGCGCGCTGCTTGACCGCTATTCGGGCCGCGCCGCGCCCCCGCCCGCGCGCCAGGCGCTGCTGGGCGCCAAGGACCCCCAGGCGCAGGCCGGCCCGCTGATCGGGCTGCGCAGCGAAGCGGAAATCGCCGAACGCATCGCCGCGCTGCGCGCCGAAGCCGCCGAAGGCCCGCTGTGCGGCAGCCAGGTGCAGCTGATCGACGCCCTGCTTGCGGTGCGCGAAACCTGTTCCTTTGCGCTGGAACAGCTGCATGACATCGCGGTCGATTTGCCGGGGATGCTTCCGGCAGTGGAACGGTTCGAACGGCGCTGCGAGGCGCTGGCGGCGCGCGGCATCGACGTCGCCACGCTGGAATTCGAAGCAAGCTACGGGCGCAGTTCGATGGAATATTACGACGGCTTCGTCTTCGGCTTCGTGCCCGCGCGCCGCCCCCCCCCGCCGCCCATCGCCACCGGCGGGCGCCATGACGCGCCGCCGCCGCGCCCTGGCGCCGGGCGCTCTGACGCGCTGACGCAGCGCCTTGGCGCCGGGCGTTCGGCCAGCGCCGTGGGCGGGGTGATCCGCCCCGGCCTGCTGCTGCAGCTGGAGTGCACGCCATGACGGTCAAGCTGGGGGTGCCCTCCAAGGGGCGGCTGATGGAAAAGACCTTTGACTGGTTCGGCGCGCGCGGCATCACGCTGGCGCGCACCGGCAATGAACGCGAATATGCCGGCGCGGTCGACGGTATCGACGGGGTCGCGCTGGTGCTGCTTTCGGCGGGCGAGATCCCGCGTGAGCTGGCCGCCGGGCGCATCCACCTGGGCGTGACCGGCACCGACCTTATCCGCGAAAAGCTGGTGCAATGGGACCAGAAGGTCGAACCGCTGGCCGAACTGGGCTTTGGCCAGGCCGACCTGATCGTCGCGGTGCCCTCGGCCTGGGTCGATGTGAACACGCTGGACGATCTGGATGCCGCCGCCGCCGCTTTTCGCGCCCGCCACGGGTTCCGCATGCGGATCGCGACGAAATACCACCGGCTGGTGCGCGACTACCTTCGCATCGGGGGCGTCGCCGACTACCAGCTTGTCGACAGCCAGGGCGCGACGGAAGGCACGGTCAAGAACCTGACCGCCGAGGCCGTCGCCGACATCACGTCCACCGGGGAAACGCTGCGGGCCAACCATCTCAAGGTGCTGGAAGAAGAACCGGTGCTGCGCAGCCAGGCCACGCTGTTCCGCAGCCGCAACGCGCCGCTGGATGGGGCGGACCGCGAGGCGCTGCGCGAACTGTCCCAGATGCTCAAGCTCTAAGCGACGGCGCCGCGCAGCGCCCGCTGCCCCCGCCCCTGCCCCTGTTCTTTGCGCCTTGCCCGTGCAACGCTTGCGCTGCACGTCACGCAAGGAGAGCGCGCCATGAAAGTCGGGATCGTCGGGGTCGGCATGGTCGGGTCCGCCGCAGGCTACGCGCTTGCGCTGCGCGGCGGGGCCAGTGAAATCGTCCTGGTGGACCGATCAACGGGTTTTGCCAGCGCCCAGGCCGAAGACATCTCGCACGCGGTGCCCTTTGCCCATCCCTGCCGCGTGCTGGCCGGGGATTACGACGCGCTGGACGGCGCGCAGATGGTCATCCTTGCCGCCGGCGTGGCGCAAAAGCCGGGCGAAAGCCGGCTTGGCCTGCTGGCCCGCAACGCCGAGGTTTTCGCGCAGGTCATCGCGGGCGTGCGCAAGGCGGCCCCCGACGCGATCCTGCTGGTGGCGTCGAACCCGGTCGACATCATGACCGACGTGGCGCTGCGCATCTCGGGCCTGCCGCCCGGGCGGGTGATCGGGTCGGGCACGATCCTGGACAGCGCCCGGTTCCGCAGCCTGATCGCGCAGCACCTGGGCATCGCGCCGCAGTCGGTCCACGCCTACGTGCTGGGCGAACACGGCGATTCCGAGGTGCTGGCCTGGGCGTCGGCCCGTGCCGCATCGCAGCCCGTGGAACGCTTTGCCGCGCAGGTGGGCGCCGCCATCACCCAAGACGTGCGCGACCGGATCGACGACGGCGTGCGCCGCGCCGCCTATCGCATCATCGAAGGCAAGGGCGCCACCTGGTACGGCATCGGCGCGGGGCTTGCCCGCATCGTGCAGGCGGTCGGGGGCGATCAAAGATCGGTGCTGTCGGTGTCCATCGCCACCCCCGAGGTCGAAGGCGTGCCCGATGTCACGCTCAGCCTGCCGCGCGTGGTCGGGCGCGACGGCGTGCTCGCGACGCTGATGCCCGACCTGTCGGGCGGCGAAGCCGCCGCGCTGCGCCGGTCGGCCGAGCTGCTGAAGGTCACCGCATCCCAGCTGTGACGCATTGCCGTCAGGCGATGATGTCGGGGGTCAGCCGGTCCTCGATCAGGGCGATCTTGTCCTTGAGAAACAGCTTCTTTTTCTTGAGCCGCTGCAAGGTCAGCTGGTCGGCCACGCCGCGTTCGTGCAGCGCGTTGATGGCATCGTCCAGATCGCGGTGTTCCCGGCGAAGAACCTCCAGTTCGACCCGCAGCACCTCCTCGGTCTTCATCGAGATGTCTTGCGGTGCGTCCATGCGGGCGATCTCCTTGCAATGCAGGCGTTTAGCTTAGCAAACTGTCGCGCCTTGGCAAAGCCCTCGCAAGGGGCTTGCGCGCGCCGGGCGGCTTTCCCATATTGCTATTGG
>CAXICP010000224.1:0-5925 GCA_964022595.1 uncultured Salipiger sp. | reverse complement strand
ACCGCCATGCTGGGCGATGTCGACCTGCTGGACATCGACCCCGAGGAACGCGCCGCTGCCGGCCTGTTCCTGGCGTTCCAGTACCCGGTGGAAATTCCCGGCGTGGGCAACATGACCTTCCTGCGCACCGCGGTGAACAGCCAGCGCAAGGCGCGCGGCCAAGAGGAAATGTCGTCGACCGAATTCCTCAAGGTGGTGCGTGAAAAGGCCAAGAGCCTCAAGATCGACGCCGACATGCTCAAGCGTCCGGTCAACGTCGGCTTTTCCGGCGGTGAGAAAAAGCGCAACGAGATCCTGCAGATGGCGATGCTGGAACCCAGGATGTGCATCCTGGACGAGACCGACAGCGGCCTTGACGTGGATGCCATGAAGCTGGTCGCCGATGGCGTGAACGCGCTGCGCGACGAAGGCCGTGGTTTCCTTGTCATCACGCACTACCAGCGCCTGCTGGACCACATCAAGCCGGACGTGGTGCACATCATGTCGAACGGGCGTATCGTGAAGACCGGCGGCCCCGAGCTGGCGCTTGAGGTCGAGCACAACGGTTACGCGGATCTGATCGAAGAGGAGGCGTAAATGTCCCTTCCCCAACTGAAACAGGACGCGACCGAAGCGCGCATTGCAGCGCTTGATCTGCCCTCGGGCGGCTGGTCGGCCCCGGCGCGCAGCGATGCGCTGTCGCGGCTGCGGGCCATGGGTCTGCCCGGCGCGCGCGACGAGTACTGGAAATACACCCGCCCCGAAACGCTGGCCTCGGCCACGCTGACGCCGGCGGCGGTGTTCAGCGCGGGCGAAGCGCCGGTGTTCGACGGTGTCGACCGGCTGAAGCTGGTGTTCGTGGATGGCGTGTTCGATGCAGACGCCTCGGACGATCTTTCGCTGGAAGGCGTGGAAATCGCGCGCCTTGCGGACAGCGCCGATATCCACTGGGCGCAGGATCTTTATGGCAAGCTGGAAACCGCCGGGCAGACCCCGGTGCAGCGCCCGCTGGCCACGCTGAATTCGGCCTTTGCCAGCGACGGGCTGTTGCTGCGCGTGACCGGCAAGGTCAGCAAGCCGATCGCCATCCAGTACGAGCACCGCGGCGAAAGCTCGGATGCGATGCTGCACCACGTCATCAAGGTGGAAGAGGGCGGCGACGTCACGATCCTTGAAAACGGCCCCGGTGCGGCGCGGTTCAACCAGGTGATCGAGGTCGACGTGGCCGATGGCGCAGGCTTTCACCACGTCCGTGCCCAGGGGCGCGACCACGAGCGGCGCGCCGCCACGCATGTCTTTGCGCGGCTCGGAACGGAAAGCACCTTCAAGACCTTCACCCTGACGGTCAACGGCGTGCTGACCCGCAACGAGGTGGTGGTCGAGCTGACCGGCGATGACGCGGTGTGCCACGTCGCGGGCGCCTGCATGGGCGATGGTGATTTCCACCACGATGACACGGTGTTCATCACCCATGACGCGGTGAACTGCGAATCGCGCCAGGTGTTCAAGAAGGTGCTGCGCAATGGCGCGACCGGCGTGTTCCAGGGCAAGATCCTGGTGAAGCCCGGCGCGCAGAAGACCGACGGCTACCAGATCTCGCAAAGCCTGCTGCTGGATGACGACAGCCAGTTCCTTGCCAAGCCCGAACTGGAAATCTACGCCGACGATGTCGCCTGTTCGCACGGGTCGACCTCGGGCGCGATCGACGAGGACGGTTTGTTCTACCTGCGCGCCCGCGGCCTGCCACGCGGTATCGCCGAGGATCTGCTGACGATCGCGTTCATCGCCGAGGCGGTGATGGAAATCGAATCGCAAGAGCTTCAGGACGAGATCAACAGCCGCGTCGAAGCCTGGCTGATGCGGCGCCGCGACCAGTGACGCTGACGCGCGAGATCATGGCCACCTGGCGTGGCCCGGGCGCCGTGGTCTCGCGCCTTCAGGCCGAGGGCCCGCGCGAAGATCGTGCGCTCATGCTGCTGATGGCGGCTTGTGCGTTGTTCTTCGTGGCGCAATTGCCGGGCCTGGCCCGGCAGGCGCATCTGGACGGGGCCGACCTGAACCCCCGTCTTGGGGGGGCGTTGCTGGCCTGGCTGGTGATCGCCCCGCTCATGTTCTACCTGCTCGCCTTTCTTGTGCATCTTGCGGTGCGGCTGTTCCGGGCGGGGGGCAGCGGCTATGACGCGCGCCTAGCGCTGTTCTGGGCGCTGCTGGCATCCTCGCCTCTGGTCCTGCTCAACGGGTTGGTGGCCGGGTTCATCGGTTCCGGCCCTGCGCTGACGCTTGTGGGGATGGGCTGGTTCGCGGCCTTCCTGTGGTTCTGGCTGTCGGGCATGGCAGCGGTATCGCGGGGCGCGACGAAATGATGGCGCAGGGGCTGGGGCGGCTTGCGCTCGACACGCTGCTCGCGCCGCGCGGCGTTGCCGAGCGGCTTCTGGCCCTGAATCTGACGCGTGAAAGCGTCGCAACGGTATTTGCGCTGGCAGTGGTGCTGAACGGGCTGGTGTCGGGGCTGGTGCTGGTCGCGACCGGCACCACCGCGCTCCCCATCGTGCTGGGGCCGGGGCTTGTCACGGCGATCTTTGCCGTCATCCTTGCCGCCATGATCGCCGCGATCGGCTGGATCGGGCGCGGGCTGGGCGGCAGCGGCACGACGTTGCAGATCGCGCTCTTGCTGTCCTGGGTGCAGATCCTGCGTGCCTTTGCGCAGCTGGCCATCCTGGTGGCCGGGGCGCTTTTCGGATCCGCCGCCATGCTTCTTGCGGTGGCGGTGATCATCGCGGGCGCCTGGGTGCTTGCGCATTTCATCGACGTGGCGCATGGCTTCGCCGATCCGTGGAAGGCCGCGATGGTGCTCATCATGGCCTTTGTCGTCACCGCGTTCGCCCTGATCGCGGTGATGGCAAGCTTCGACATAACCCCGCAGACGGTGGCCAACCATGTATGACGTCCTTGATATTCGCCGGGATTTCCCGATTCTGTCGCGCGAGGTGAACGGCAAGCCGCTGGTTTACCTCGACAATGGCGCCTCTGCGCAAAAGCCTCAGGTGGTGATCGACGCGGTAACGCGCGGCTACGCCGAGGAATATGCCAACGTCCATCGCGGCCTGCATTTCCTGTCCAACCTTGCGACCGAGAAATACGAGGGCACGCGCGGCATCATCGCGCGCTTCCTTGGCGCGCGTGACGAAGACGAAATCGTCTTCACCTCGGGCACCACCGAGGGCATCAACCTTGTCGCCTATTCCTGGGCGATGCCGCGCCTGCAAGCCGGGGACGAGATCGTGCTGTCGGTGATGGAACACCACGCCAATATCGTGCCCTGGCATTTCCTGCGCGAACGCCTTGGCGTGGTGCTGAAATGGGTGGACGTTGACGCGACCGGCGCGCTTGATCCGCAGGCGGTGATCGACGCGATCGGCCCGCGCACCCGATTGGTCGCGATCACCCACCTGTCGAACGTGCTGGGCACCGTCGTCGACGTGAAAACCATCTGCCACGCGGCGCGGGGGATGGGCGTTCCGGTGCTGGTCGACGGCAGCCAGGGCGCGGTTCACATGCCCGTCGATGTCGAAGACATCGGCTGCGATTTCTACGCCATCACCGGGCACAAGCTGTACGGCCCCTCGGGGTCGGGCGCGATCCACATCCGGCGCGACCGCATGAACGAGATGCGCCCCTTCCTTGGGGGCGGCGACATGATCCGCGAGGTCCACAAGGATGTGGTCACCTACGCCGATCCGCCGATGAAATTCGAAGCCGGCACCCCCGGGATTGTCCAGCAGATCGGCCTTGGCGTGGCGCTGGAATACATGATGGGGTTGGGCATGGACAATGTCGCAGCGCATGAACATCGCATCGCAAGCTACGCCAGATCAAGGCTTTCCGGCCTGAACTGGTTGCAGGTGCAGGGCGACGCGCCGGGCAAGGCCGCGATCTTTTCGTTCACGCTGGACGGGGCGGCGCATGCCCATGACATTTCGACCATCCTCGACAAGAAGGGGGTGGCGGTGCGGGCCGGGCATCACTGCGCGGGGCCGCTGATGGACCATCTTGGGCTGGCGGCGACCTGCCGGGCGTCCTTTGGGCTGTACAACACCGAAGCCGAGGTGGACGCGCTGGTGGACGCACTGGAACTTGCCCACGATCTTTTCGCGTGACAACGCACGCCCGCGGTGCGCGCCAAAGCGGCCGCGGGCGAATTTTTCGGATTGCGGGCCGGGGCGCTTTGCCGTATCAGGGCCACCGCAGGCACCACTGCCCGGACGGTCTTCGGTAGTGTCGACCGGTAGGGGATCGTGGTGATCTGGTTCGATAGACAGCGCCCATGTGAATGTCGCAAGCGCAGTGAAAATGTGGTCCCGTAGCTCAGCTGGATAGAGTGTTCGCCTCCGAAGCGAAAGGTCGCGCGTTCGAATCGCGCCGGGACCACCACCTTCACCCCTCTATAATCAGCATGTTACGGGCGCGACCCGGTATCAGGCGCGCAGCGTTCCACGGGGAATGCCGTCGATATAGGGGCGCACGACCGGCGCGCGGAAATCATCCTTGCTGAGAATTGCCTTGGCGCGCGCATTGCGCGCCTTGTCGAACATGAAGGGGGTCGGCCAGTCGCTGACCATAAGCACGGGAATCTTGTGCCAAGTCTTGTGCTTCGCCAACTCGGACATGAAATCGGAGCCCCGCCCATCGGGCAGCACGTTGTCCAAGATGATCAGCACGACGCGGTGTTCATCCAGCCCTTCGCGCCCAGTGGCCAGATCATGCGCGAAACTGACCTGCACATCGCCCGGGCAGACCTGTCGCAGGACCCGGCGAAACATCTCGCGATCAGCGGCGGAATCCTCGATGACGAGGATGGTTGCGATATTATCAGCCATCAATCTACCCGCCCCCGAATTCATTCTGATCCCGACCCTATCGCCCATGTCTTAGGAAATCGTGACCAGCGGAGGGTGACGGGGGCTCGGCGTTGCCTTGCACACGGATCAGAACCAGCCCGGGGCGCGAGGTTCGATCCAGCGGTTCGAACGTCAGGGTAACCGCCAGCGGGCCTACCTCGCCCATGTCGATCTTGGCGCAGCGCGAGAAGCTCGGCAAATCCTCTGTCCGCAGCTTGTCCAGCGCATCGTTGATGATGAAACGCAGATCGGGGTGCAGGATCTGGTCGACCGAACGTTCGGAAACACCGCTGCGCGTATCGATGAAGGCACTGGCCGAACCGTACCATGCAAGCACCTCGCAATCGGTCGTCACCAGGAACGACGGCGGAACGTAGCGCGCTAGCAATATGTCCTGCGCGCGCATCAGCGCCTCGCGGCCGCGCAAATCCGCGAATTCGCGCAGTTCCGGCGATAGGCGCAGGTTCGGCTCTGCCCAATTGTTCGTCGTCTCGTTGCCCCAGCGCCCGACCGGCGGCGGGGCGACGGGCGCGAATTCCGGCCGCCCGGGGGACTTGCGGAACAGACGCCGACGGGCATCAATCACCTCGAATGCCTCTTCATGATGGCCCAGCGTTTCGGACGAACCCAGCAAAAGCGCGCCGCCCTCGCGAAGGCCAAAGGCGAACATCGAGATCACCTGCGCCTGCGCGGGTTCCTTCAGTGACGTCAGCAAGTTGCGGCAGGAAATCAGGTCAAGATCCAGAAAAGGCGGGTCGCTTGGCGCATCATGCACCGAAAAGATGATCCGCTGGCGCAGCCCGGGCGCCACCGTGTCGCGCGTGCCGTCGCTAATGAAATACTTGTCCCGCAGGGGGGCGGGCACGCCCTGGGTCGCGTCGGCGGGATAGGTCCCGACCGAGGCGATGTCGATGGACTGGCGGTGCACGTCGGTCGCGATGATGCGGAACTCTTGATCGCTGCCCGATTTTTCCATCGCTTCGCTTAGCTCGATGGCGATGGTATAGGCTTCTTCTCCCGTGGCGCAGCCGACAACCCAGGCGCGAAC
>CAXICP010000223.1:0-5951 GCA_964022595.1 uncultured Salipiger sp. | reverse complement strand
CTGTCCCCGCGCGCAACCGCTTTGTGCCGAGGTTAGCCCAGTCTTGACGTCAGACGCGGATGATTATGCCGTCGCCTGCCATTTCCCCGGCCCCGATCCGGCGCTGGACGGCATGGCACCCACAATTGCAAATTCTCATAACGGAGCGGATAGATGAATTCGCCTATGCTTCAGACCAACGAGTCTCAGGACAGCCGCCTGCGCGCGCGGGCCGGAACCGGCAAGCCTGCCGGCATCGCTTCGCGACCCTTCGGCGCCGGTTGCCAGCCAGGCGAACGCATCGCTTGCGCGCCTTGCGGGCGACTGGATCGTGGTCGAAGGGGCGGGGGTGCGCCCCGGCGCCGCGCTGCGCATCGAGGGCGGCGTGATGACCATCGACGGGCGCCCCCATCCCCTGAGCGTTGAGGGCACGGGGCGGTTCGCCCTGTCGGGACAGCCGCTTTGGGTGCACTGGCTGGACGCGGATGACCGCACCGCCGCCATGGGCGATCCGTCGGGCGGCAGGGTCTGGATCATGGATCGGCGCGGCGCCCCGGGCGAACGTCTGGTTGCCGCGCACGAGATCCTCAGGTGGTACGGATATGATCTTGCGCAACTTGCGCGGTGAACAAAGCGGCTTGTGCCCGATCAATCGATGCAAGAGCGTGAAAAGGGGTCGCAACTTCCTGCGCATTCAAGCAAAACTTTAGGCGAACGCGCCGAACAGGGCGCCCCTGCAAAGACAAGAACAGGCCATGCCCCGAGATTTTTCACGCCTTCTGCGACCGCGCTCGATCGCCCTCGTGGGGTCCGAAGGCTGGTGCGGGTCCGTCATCCGCAACCTTCGGGGCATGGGGTTCGTCTGGGATATCTGGCCGGTGACGGGCAGGGCGCAGACCGTCGAATCGCTGCGCGGTTTCGTGGCCATCGACCGGCTGCCGGCACCGCCGGACCTGGCGCTGGTCGAGCTGGGCGGAAACGAGGCGATCGATGCGGTCGCCAGGCTGGCCGCGTTTGGCGCCGGCGCGGCGATCTGCCAGGGGCGGGCCGATGCGCAGGCGCTTGCGCGAGCGGCTGGCGCCATGATCCTGCTGGGGCCGGAATGCCCGGGGCTGGTGAACGCGCTGGAACGCGCGCCGGCCTGGGCGCGCGACCACGGGCTGCGCCCGCTCAAGCGCGGGGTGGCCATCGTCACCCGCAGCGCCGCCTTCGGCGAGGCGCTGTCGATGCAGCGGCGCGGGCTGCCCATCGCCTGCATTGCGGTCCAGACCCCCGGAGGCGCGCAGACCGGCATCGCCGCGCTTGCCCGCGCGCTGCTTGAAGACGAACGCGTCAGCGCCCTTGGGGTGCAGGCCGAAGACCTGGGCGATCCGCAAGCCTTTCTTGCGCTGGGGCGGCGGGCGCAGCGGCTGGGCAAATCGGTGGTCGTGCTGCGCGCGGGCGACGGCGCGGGCGCCAAGGCGCTCATCGCGCGGGCGGGCATGGCGCGGGTGCGCAGCCCCGAAGGGTTTCTTGAGGCGCTCAAGATCCTGCATGTGCTGGGGGTGCTGCCGACCAACGCCTTTGCCTCGCTGTCCTTTGCCGGCACGTCGGGCGCCGTTCTGCGCGACCTTGGCACCGCTGCCGGTCTGCATTTCCCGCCCCTGACCGACCCGCAGATCGCCGCGCTTGGCGCCGATCTTGCGCCCGGGGTCGCGCTGGCCAATCCGCTGGATGCACGCTCTGCCGCCGGCAGCCCGCCGGACCGCGTGGCGCGGATCATTGCCGAGGTGATGTCGGGGCGGGCGGTGCTGACGCTGCTGTCGATGGACCACCCGCGAGAGGACCGCAGCAGCGATGGCAGCTGGCACGCCCTCGTCGAGGCCGCCGCCGCCGCGCGCCGCAAGGTGGGGATGCCGCTGGCGCTGGTGTCGACCCTGCCCGAGGGCATGCCCGAGGCGCGCGCCGAGGCGTTGATGGCGCAGGGGCTGATCCCGCTGTCGGGGCTGTCGGCGGCGCTTGAGGGGCTGCGCGCCTGCGTCGAACTGGGCGGCCCGCAGCGCCGCCCCGAGGATGTCTTCCTGCCCGTGCCCGGCGCTGCCGGCGGGCCGCCAGACGATGCGCAGGCGCAGGCGATGCTGGGCGCGCAGGGGCTGACGGTGGTGCCGGCGGACGGGCCTGCGGGCGCGCCGGGCATCAAGGTGACGGTGACCGCCGACGATACCGTCGGCTATGTCATCCGCCTGCGCCGCCGAAACCGAAGCGCATCGGCCCTGCTGCCGCTGCGCCAGGACGAGGGGCGCGCCCTTCTGGAAGCGCTTGACCTGGGCGCAGACGCCGCCGAAGCGGTTGTCCCCGCGCTGCTGTCGGTGCAGGATTACGTCATCGCCCAGAACGGCGCACTGGCCGAATTCGAGCTGGTGCTTCGGGGGCATGAACCGGGCGGTCCGCTGGCATCCAGCCTGCGCATCCGCGCCGCCGGTCGGTGACCGGGCCGGGGCCGCGACCACGGGCGGGAATGCCCGCTACAGAAAGAGGCAATCACATGCAAGATCACCGCAGTTTCCTTACCGGGCTTTTTGATGCCGCCGTCGACGCCGCGGACCCCCGCACCGCGCTGGCGCAGGCGCTTCCGGACAAGCCACGGGGGCGCACGGTGGTGATCGGGCTGGGCAAGGGGGCCGCGCAGCTTGCCGCCGCCTTCGAAAACCTGTGGGACGGCCCGCTTGGCGGCGTGGTGGTCACCCGCTACGGCTATGCCGCGCCCTGCCGGCATGTCAGGGTGATGGAAGCCTCGCACCCGGTGCCCGACGCCGCCGGCATGCAGGCCAGCCAGGCGCTGTTCGACGCGGTGAGCGGCCTGACCGAAGACGACCTTGTGGTCGCGCTTGTCTGCGGGGGCGGCTCGGCGCTGCTGCCCGCCCCGCCCGAGGGGCTGACGCTGGAAGACGAACAGGCGCTGAACCGCGCGCTGCTGGCCTCTGGCGCCCCGATCGGGGTGATGAACGCCATCCGCAAGCACGCCAGCCGGATCAAGGGCGGGCGGCTTGCCGCCGCCTGCGCGCCCGCGCGGGTGGTCAGCCTTGTGGTGTCGGACGTGCCGGGGGACGACCCGGCGCAGGTGGCATCGGGGCCGACGGTGCCCGACGCGGTGGATGCCGCCGCCGCGCTGCGCATGATCAAAGCCTGGAACATCGCGCTGCCGGAACGCGTGCTGGCGCATATCCGCTCGGACGCCTCGGGCGCGCCGCACCCGGATGACGCTTGCTTTGCCCGCAACGAGGTGCGCGTCGTCGCCTCGGCCCGACTGTCGCTGGAAGCGGCGGCGCAGGCGGCGCAGGCCAAGGGCATCCCGGCGGCGATCCTGTCGGACAGCATCGAAGGCGAGGCGCGCGACATCGGCTTCATGCATGCGGCGCTTGCGCGCGAGGTGGTGTCGCGCAATCGGCCCTTCGCGGCGCCGATCGTGCTGTTGTCGGGGGGCGAAACCACGGTCACGCTGCGCGGCGATGGCGGGCGCGGCGGGCGCAACACCGAATTCCTGCTGGCGCTGGCCCATGCCATCGACGGCGTTCCGGGCGTTCACGCGCTTGCGGCGGACACCGACGGCATCGACGGAACCGAGGACAACGCCGGCGCCTTCGCCGACGGCTCCACCGCCGCCGCTCTGCGCGCCACGGGCACGGACGCGATGACGCGGCTGGGGCAGAACGACGCCTGGGGTGCCTTTGACGCGGTGCAGGGCCTGTTCGTGCCGGGCCCGACCGGAACCAACGTCAATGATTTCCGCGCGGTCCTGATCACCCCCGCCGACGGCGGCTGAGGGGCGCGGGGCGGGCGGGGGTCATTCCGCCGCCTGCCGACAGGCCTGCCACTGCGCCCAGGCTTCGGGCGTATCAAGGTCGATCAGCGCGCGTTGGCCGGGCAGGGCGACCTGGCGCAGTCGGTGCCGGTTGGCCGACAGCACGTTCCTTGCGCCCTTGTCCCCGTTCAGCGCGGCAAGCGCCGGGAAGCAATCGGACGGGAACAGCACCGGGTGGCCGGGGCTGCCGTCTTCACCGGTGGCCTGCACCAGAACGGGGCGCGGCGACAGGCGATAGGCGTCGATCACCGCGCGCAGATCGTCTGGCCCCAGTTCGGGCATGTCGGCGGGCAGCACCATGATCGCTTCCAACCCCGAAGGCATCAGCGCCACGCCCCGGCGAAACGAAGAAGACATGCCAAGATCGGCATCGGGCACCTCGACCACCTGCACCGGCAAGCCGGCAAGGGCGGCGGCGCGCGGATGATCGGCCCCGGGGATGGCCACGCAGACGTGGTTCGCCGCAGACAGCGCTGCCTCGGCCTGCCGGCGCAGCAGCGGTTTTCCGCCGACTTCGATCAGCAGCTTGTCGGTCCCGCGCATCCGGCGGCTTGCGCCGGCGGCCGGAATCAGAATTGCGATGGCTCCCATATGGGCGTTATACCGCAGGGCGGCCCGCCGGTGCAGCGTTTTTTCGGACCGGAACCATTTCAATGACTTCAGCGCCCTTGCGAGCGGTCATCCGGCGTGGGAAACACCCCCCGATGCGGCGAATCACGCAGGGCCGCACACGGCATCGGCAGTTGACTGGATCGCAGCATTCTTTAGAATTGGTCACCGGGTGAAATCATGTGGCGGGCGGTCGGATGTTAGTCGCGCGTAAGGCCTCGAACGAAGAAGAGCGGCTTGCAGAGCTGCGCAGCTTCGGCGTGCTTGATGCCGCGCCCGATCCTGCGTTCGACGAGGTCGTCGACCTGCTGGCCACCATGCTTGAAGTGCCCGTCGTGCTGATCAGCCTGGTGGATGAACACCGGCAATGGTTCCGCGCGCGGCACGGCTTTGGCCCGTCCGAAACCCCGCTGAACCAGTCGATCTGCTCGCACGCGATCCTGGAAGACGGGCTTCTGGAAATCGAGGATACGCTGCTGGACGTGCGCAGCGCCGAAAACCCGCTGTGCTGCGGGCTGATTTCCGACATGCGGTTCTATGCCGGGGCGCCGCTGATCACGCGCAGCGGCCATCGCATCGGAACGCTGTGCGTGCTGGACACCAGGCCGCGCCGCCTGACGCCGTCGCAGCGCCAGCTGCTTGAGGTGATGTCGCGGCAGGTGATGCGCCAGCTTGATCTGGAACGCGCGCTGCGCAACAAGGAAATCCTGCGCGAGGAAATCGACCACCGGGTCAAGAATTCCCTGCAGACCGTCGCGTCGACCATCCGGCTGTATCGCGGGCGGATGCGCAACGACGAGGCGCGCGAGGCGCTTGACGCGGTCGGGCGCCGGGTCGATGCGATTTCACAGCTGCATGCCGAGCTGAACCTTACGTCCAAGATGCACCACCTGCGGCTGGACAGCTACCTGGAACGGGTGGCCCAACTGCTGGAACGCAATGCGCCGGTGGATGCGCGGTTCGAAATCGACGCCGCCCCGATCGAGGTCGACAGCCGCGTCGCGGCGGCCCTTGGCGTGATCGCCAACGAATTCGCGGCGAACAGCGCGAAATATGCGCTCGCGCCTGACGGGCTGACGGTGCGCTTCGAGCTCAAGCGCGTCGGCCCGAACCGGATGCAGCTAACTTGCCGCGACAACGGCCTTGCGCGGCAGGACCAGATCCGGGTGGACGCGCTGTCGTCGACGTCGCTGGGCGCGCGCCTGATGGAAGCGGCGGCGGCGCAGGTCAGCGGAACGCTGTCGGAATGCCGCACCCCCGACGGGTTCGAGCTGTGCGCCGAGCTGCCGATCAACTGCGATGCGGGCGCCGAAGCCGAATCGGGCCAGGGCAGCCCGCGGACGTTCTCTGCACAAGGGGCCGCACGCGCAGCCGAGTGATCCGGTTGTTGTCGCGTTCCATTACCTCGAAGCGGAAGCCGTGAAAGCTGAACCGCTGCCCGGGGGTGGGGATCATCTGCGCCTCGTGGATCACCAGACCGGCAAGGGTGTTCGCCTCGTCATCGGGCAGCGCCCATTCCGTC
>CAXICP010000222.1:0-6000 GCA_964022595.1 uncultured Salipiger sp. | reverse complement strand
TGCGCGACAACCTCGACATCACCTATTCCATCGTCTGGCTGCTGGCGCTGGCCAACGTGGTGGGCACGCTGCTGTGCATCGCGGCCTCGGGCGGGATCGCGCGGCTGACGACGATCCGCTTCACCTATCTGGCGCCCTTCCTGTTCATGCTGATCAGCTTTGCCGCCTTCCAGTCGGGCCAGAACTTCGAAGACATCCTGGCCCTGTTCGCGATCGGGCTGATCGGGATCTTCCTGCGCCGCTTTGACTGGTCGCGCCCGGCCTTCCTGATCGGGTTCGTGCTGTCCAACCCGGTCGAGAAATTCTCGAACCAGGCGTTCCAGATCGCATCGTTCCGGTTCCGCAAGTCCTTTGAGGACGGCATGGAATACCTGTTTTCGCCCATCGTCATCGTGCTGCTGATCGTGACCGTGCTGTCGGTGGTGCTGGGCCTGCGCCAGGCCAAATCGATCATGGCCGAAGGCAACGTGCAATCGGGGTCCAAGCGCGCGCCGATGGTGTTCCTGCTGGTCATCATGGCCTACGCCGTGGCCGCGCTGATCAACGCCAACATGATCCCCGACTACAACATGACCGACAAGATCGTGCCGCTGGTCATCGGGGGCATCACGCTGGCCGCGCTGCTGATCCTGCTGGTGCAGATGATCCTGCGCCCCGAGACGGATTCGATCTTTGCCGACAAGGAACTGGCCGGAGAGGACGCCGATGCGCCCTACGGGCTGTGGTCGACGCTGGCCTGGTTCGCGGGGCTGATCGCGGCGACCTACGTGCTGGGCTTCATCCTTGCGCTGCTTGGCTTCCTTGTCGCCTTCCTGCGGGTGCGTGCGCAGGCGTCGGTCGCAAAGACCCTGCTGCTGACCGCCGCCGGCATCGCGCTGATGTGCGTCATGGCGGGCGCGCTGAACCGGGATTTCCCGCCCGGACTGTTGCAGGGCGTCACCGATCTTCCCTGGCCGCTGAACTGATCCAACAGAGTGAATGATATGACACAGACAGGCATTCCCTACGTCTTCATGCGCGGCGGCACCTCGCGCGGGCCGTATTTCAACCGCGCCGACCTGCCCCAGGATCCCGAAACCCTGGCCGAGGTGCTGCTGGCCGTGGTCGGCGCGGGGCACAAGATCAACATCGACGGCATCGGCGGCGGCGTGGCGGTGACCACCAAGGTCGCGATGCTTTCGCCGTCCGATGATGACTGGGCCGACGTGGACTATTTCTTTGCGCAGGTTTCGGTCGAGGATCGGCTGGTGGATTTCAAGCCCACCTGCGGCAACATCCTGTCGGGCGTCGGCCCGGCGGCGGTGGAAATGGGGCTGATCACCCCGTCGGGCGACGAGACGGAAATCCGCATCCGCGCCGTCAACACCGGCGCGCGGGTGCTGGCGCGGGTCCAGACCCCCGGCGGCGCGATGCGCTATGACGGCGAGGCGGCGATTGCCGGCGTGCCGGGCAGCGCCGCCCCGATCGCGCTGAACTTCATGGGGGTGGTGGGGTCTTCGACCGGGGCGTTCCTGCCCACGGGCAACCTGCGCGACAGGTTCGACGGGATCGATGTCACCTGCATGGACGTCGCCATGCCCATGGTCATCGCCCGCGCGGCGGACTTCGGGCTAAGCGGCCATGAAGGCGTGCAGGAACTGGACGACAACCGCGATTTCTTTGCGCGCATGGAATCGGTGCGCCTGCAGGCGGGGGTCGCGATGGGGATGGGGGACGTGACGAAATCGGTCACGCCCAAGTTCGGGCTGCTGGCCCCGGCAAAGGACGGCGGCACCATCTGCACCCGGTATTTCATGCCCTGGACGACGCATCCTTCGATGGCGGTCACCGGCTCGCAATGCCTTGCCTCTTGCGCGCTGACGCCGGGCACGGTGGCCGACGGGCTGCTCGACCGCCCCGCGCAAAGCCCGGCCAACGTGGTGCTGGAACATGCCTCGGGGACCATCGAGGTGCTGGTGGATTTCGAGATGAACAACCATTTCACGCTGAATTCGGCCGGCTTGCTGCGCACCGCGCGCAAACTGGCGGATGGCCGGGTCTATGTGCCCGAAAGCATCTGGAAGGGGCAGTGACATGCCGGTGATGAACCTTCTTGTGGCCTTCAACGGGTCCGACGGATCGGTCGCGGCGCTGCGCTACGCGGCGGCGCTGGCGAAACGCTTTGACGCCCATGTCACCGCGATGCTGGCGCACACCGGCCACGACGTGATCGACCGCCGGTCGCGCTGGATCCCGCGCGAGGCGCGCGCGCTGCTGGAACAGGCAAGCACGGGCATCCTGAAAGAGATCGAACTGCGCTTTGAAGCCGAACGCAAGGCGCTTGGCCTTGCCAACGCGCTGCACCTCAAGGAAGTCACCGGCCGGGTCGACAGCGTGCTGTCAGAGGCCGCGCGCCATTACGACATGCTGATCGTCGGGGCGTATTCGGCCACCGATGACGAACATGTCACGCTGCATCCCGACCGCATCGCGCTGATGTCGGGCCGCCCCGTGATCGTCGTGCCCAACGGCTATGACGCGGGGGCGGATCACACCCACGCAGCGCTGGCCTGGGACGGCGGGCGCGCCGCCGCGCGGGCGCTTTCCGACAGTCTGCGCCTGCTTGAAGACGCAGGGCGCGTCAGCGTTCTGACGGTGGGGCCCCGCAACGGCTGGCCGGTCGAGGATCTGCTGACGCATCTGGACCGCCACGGCGTCAGCGCCATCCACGAGGATTGGCCCACCACCCATCCCGTGGCCGAAACGCTGCTGACATGGTGCGCCAAGCACAACCCGTCGCTGTTGGTGCTGGGGGCCTATGAACATTCCAAGTTCCGCGAGGATTTCCTTGGCGGCGTGACATCGGATATCCTGGCGCGCACGAAAATTCCGGTGCTGCTGTCCCATTGACGCGGGCATGACCCACAACGAAATCCCCCAACCCGGCCACGGCGGAAGGCGCATCATGAAGATCCATATCCTTGACGACTGGTTCGACACGCTGCGCGGTCTGCCCTGTTTCGATCTGCTGAAGGGGCGGGACGTGACCGTCTGGACGGACCATGAACCGGACCCGGCCGCGCTTGCCCGGCGCCTGGCCGATGCGGATTGCGTCGTGCTGTTTCGCGAACGCACCAAAATCACCCGAGAGCTGCTGGAACGGCTGCCGCGGCTGCGGCTGATTTCCCAGCGCGGCGCCTTTCCGCATGTGGACGTGGACGCCTGCACCGATCACGGCGTGCTGCTGTGTTCCGACAAGGGCGCGGACGGCGCCAATTTCGCTGCGGCAGAGCTGACCTTTGCGCTGATCCTGTCGGCCATGCGGCAACTGCCGCAGCAGATGGCCAGCGCCAAGGCCGGGCAGTGGCAGATGGGCGTGGGCCGCACCCTGCGCGGGCGGCGGCTGGGGCTTTACGGCTATGGGCGCATCGGGCGGGTGGTGGCGGATTATGCCCGCGCCTTCGGAATGGACGTGGTGTGGTGGGCCTCGCCGTCCGGGCGTGAGCGCGCGCAGGGCGACGGCGAAACCGTTGCCGCATCGCGCGCGGCGTTCTTTTCCCAAAGCGACGTGATCTCGTTGCACCTGCGGCTGACGCCCGAAACCCGGGGCATCGTGACCGGGGCGGACCTTGGGGCGATGCGCCCGGCGTCGGTTCTTGTGAACACGTCCCGGGCCGGGCTGATCGCGCCCGGCGCCCTGTTGCAGGCGCTTGACGCGGGCCGCCCCGGCATGGCGGCGGTGGATGTCTTTGACAGCGAACCGCTGACCGATCCCGCCGATCCGCTGCTGTCGCACCCCGGGCTGATCGCCACGCCGCATATCGGGTTCGTCACCGAAGACGAGTTCGACAAGCAGTTCGCGGATATCTTCGCGCAGGTGAACGCCTATGCGGATGGCGCGCCGATCCACATGATCAACCCGTCCGTCTACGCGCCATAAGCCGCGCCACCACCGGCGCGCCGACGATCACGATCACGATGCGCGTCAGGTGGTGGGTGATGACAAAGCCCAGGTCCGCGCCGGTCACGATGGCCAGCACCGTCATTTCCGCCTGACCTCCGGGCGCGAAGGCAAGGAAGGCCGGCACCGGATCGCCAAGCCCAAGCGTCGTGACCAGCGCCGTGAACCCCGCCGCAAGCAGCGCCAGCACCAGCACATAGGCGATGCCGGCGGCGACGACACGGGTCAGCTCGCCCCATGTCACGCCCAGAAAATGGATGCCGATGCCGCAGCCGATGAAGAACTGCGCCGCCAGGATGGCCTCGGCCGGCGGGCGGAAATGCACCACCCCCGCCAGCGACAGGATCGCCGTCACGATCATCGGCCCCAGGATCGACGCTCCGAACAGGCCAAGGCGTTCGCCGCCCTTCCAGCCGATCAGCGCCGCCGCGGCCATAAGCAGCAACTCGTGCCAGGGCAGTTCGCTGACCGGATCGCCAATGGGGTTGCTCAGGGCCGCGCCGTAGACATGGCTCAGGAAGAACGGCGCCAGCGTCACGATCAGCAGCACCCGCGTGGCATGGATCAGCGACAGCGCGCGCGGATTGCCCCCCGCCTCGGTGCCAAAGATCACCATGTCCTGAAGCCCGCCGGGCATGGCCGCGTAATAGGCGGTGGGCGCATCAAAGCCCCAGATCCTGCGAAAGAACGGCACGCCCACGACGCCGATCAGCGCGATGAACACCGGCACCAGCGCCACCGAAAGCGCCATGCGCGGCAGTTCCGCGATGACCTGCGGCGTGATCGACGCGCCCACCGCGACGCCAAGGATCGTGCGCGCCGCAACCGAAACCTGCCCGAACCCCTTCAGCGGCATGTGCATCAAAGCGCCCGCAAGGCACAGCGCCATGGGGCCGAACAGGAAGGGCAGGGGCAGATCCAGCCACCAGAACAGGGCGGTGCCCGCCGCCGCCAAAAGGAATGTCAGCGCGCGGCGCGCCTGCGGATGGGTGAAATATTTGCGCAAAACGTCCTCCGGGCTGGGTTGACGCAATCATGGATACGCCTGTATCCAACTGCATACAAGATGATTCCAACAAGGGCGGAAACGGCGATGAAGGTCAATGACGACAGCACGCCACAGGGCAACAGCGCCTATGAACGCCTGCTGACCGAATTGCGCGAGGGGCGGCTGAACCCCGGCGATCGCCTGCGCGAAACCGACCTTGCGGAACGTCTTGGCATGTCGCGCACCCCCGTGCGCGAGGCGATCCGCCAGCTGGAAGCCGACGGCATCGTCACCCATGTGCCGCGCCAGGGCGCCAGCATCCGCACGCTGGATTATGCCGAGGTGATGGAGCTGTACGAAATGCGCGCCGTGCTGGAAGGCACCGCCGCGCGGCTTGCGGCGCGCGCTGCCTCGGATATCGAAATCGAAGAGCTGTTCGACATGAACCAGCAGATGGCCACGATGGGGAACGTGCCGGGGGCCTTCATCCTGAACCGCCAGTTCCACGCGGCGCTTCTGGACGCGGCCAAGAACCGCTTTCTTGCCCGTTCGATCCATGCGCTGCAACGGGCGCTGATGATCCTTGGCCCGACCACGCTGAGCGAACCGGACCGCGCCGAAAAGGCCGTAGAGGAACATTTCGGCGTGCTTGACGCCATCAAGGCCCGCGATGGCAGCCTGGCCGAAGCCGCCATGCGCGCCCACATCGAAGCGGCCCAACGGGTGCGCGTGCGTGCCCTGCGCGCCCGCCCGGACCGCACGCCCAGCTACGACGGAGACCTGCTGTGACCTCGCAAAGCCCGGACATCGTCATCATCGGCGGCGGCAATGCGGCGCTTTGTGCCGCCATCACCGCCGCCGAGGCGGGCGCGCGCGTCCTGATCCTTGAAACCGCGCCCAAGCCCTATCGGGGGGGCAATTCGCGCCACACGCGCAACTTTCGCTGCATGCATCACGGCCCGCTTGGCCCCCTGGTCGACAGCTACACCGAAGACGAATATTTCGCCGACCTGATGAAGGTGACCGGGGGCAAGACCGACGAGGGGCTGGCCCGCCTTGCCATCCGCAGTTC
>CAXICP010000221.1:0-6003 GCA_964022595.1 uncultured Salipiger sp. | reverse complement strand
CCACGGCGCCAAGCAGCGTCTGCAACAGGTGCAGCGCGCGCGCCGTCTGAAACCCGTTGGAATGGGCTGAAATCCCGCGCATGGCGTGCACCGCCACGGCGCGCCCCACCATGGTTTCATGCCGCTGACCGCGAAAATCGGTCCAGGGGCGGTGCAGGATGACCGGATCGTCAAAGGCGGCGCGCGCCAGCTCGGCGGCGATGCGCCGGATCTGCGCGGGGCTGACGCCGCAGCGCCCCGACACCGCCTCGGGCGACCAATGGGGCGCAAGGTAGCGTTCGGCCATCTCGTGCATCACCGACACATGCGTGACCCCGGCGCGGCGCAGGCGCCCGCGCAGGTCGGGCTGCACGCCCTGCCCGTCCCATGGCGCGGGCTTGCCGGTGCGCCGGTCGATGACCTGCGGGCGCCCCGCCGCATCGCGCAGGAAAAGCCCCCGCGTCGGCGAGGCCGGGTCGCTGTCCAGCAGGACCGGCGCGTTGGAAAACCGCGCAAGGTAATCAAGATCGATGCGCCCGGCCTTCAGCAGTTCATGCACCAGCGACAGGATGAACAGCCCGTCAGAACCGGGCGTGATCCCCACCCAGGTATCGGCGATGGCGTTGTAGCCCGACCGCACCGGGTTGACCCCCACGATCTTTGTCCCCCGCGCCTTGAGCCGGGCAAGCCCCGTCTTGATGGGGTTGCTGTCGTGGTCCTCGGCCACGCCGAACAGCAGCAGCAGCTTCGCGTGATCCCAGTCGGGGGCGCCGAATTCCCAGAACGATCCGCCCAGCGTATAGATCCCCGCCGCCGCCATGTTCACCGAACACAGCCCGCCGTGCGCCGCATGGTTGGGGGTGCCGAACTGCTGCGCCCACCATCCCGTCAGGCTTTGGGACTGGTCGCGCCCGGTGAAGAAGGCCAGCTTTTCCGGCGCCGTCTCGCGCAGCGGTTTCAGCCAGGACACCGCCGTGTCCAGCGCCTCGTCCCAGGAAATTTCGCGAAACTGCCCCGATCCGCGTGGCCCCACCCGAAGCAGCGGCGCGCGCAGCCGGGCCGGGGATGTCACCTGTTTCAGCCCCGCCGCCCCCTTGGCGCACAGCACGCCGCGGTTCTTGGGGTGGTCGCGGTTGCCTTCGATCAGCACGGGGCGGCCCTGCCGCAGATGCACGTCGATGCCGCAGCGGCAGGCGCACATGTAGCAGGTGGTCTTGCGGATCGTGTCCGACACGCGAGGGGCAAGGTCTGGCGTCGGCTGGTCGCTCATGCGGGTCCTCCGGCCCGAATGCTAGGACACGGATTGCCGCCTGACCAGTGCCTTGCGGGGTCAGCCGCGCGCCGGACAGAACCCTGCCGCTTCGCGCGGCGGTTCGGGGCGCGCGCGCTGCGCGACCAGCGCATCGCGCAGGTGCTGCCCCACGCTGCGCCCCCAGGCATCCCAGTTCAGCCGCGCCTCAAAGGTGTCGCGGGCACGGCGCGACAGCTCTTCATGGGCCTGCGGGTCGTGCAGGTAGGCTTCGATCACGTCGGCGAACTGCTCGGGGGTCGCCTCGCGCGGCAGGGCGTGGCCGTTTTCGCCGTCGAACACCGGCACGCCGCCCACGTCCAGGCACAGCGCCGGCAACCCGTAGGCCGACGCCTCGCAGAAGGCGAAGCCGTAGCTTTCCAGCGATGGCTGCACAAGGAAATGCGCGCTGTCAAAGGCCGTTTCGAAGATCCGCGCCTGGTCGGGGTCGGCCTTGTCCAGCGACGGATGGATGGTCATCCATTCGCTGCGGTGGAATTCGGGCGGGATGCAGCCGATCACGGTCAGGCGCGCATCGACCCCGCGCGCGCGCAGCGCCTTCATCGTGTCAAAGGCGATGGGGCCGCCCTTGCCGAACCAGTCGCGCCCGATCAGCAGCAGGCGCAGCGGGGCGCCGGGGCGCAGCGGTGCATAGGCCGGGCGCGGCGCGCGGCCCAGCCCGGCGCCCCAGGGTACCATCAGCGACTTTTCCGGCGCGAGGCCATAAAGCGCATCCGCTTCGGTCTTGAGCCAGCGCGACGGCCAGAACAGCAGGTCGGTGCCGCCATAGACCCGCGCCTCGCACCGTTCGACCCAGCCATCCAGCGCGCGCCCGCCGGGAAACATGGGGGGGTGGGCGGCGCCGATTTCGGACTTGCGGTAAACTGTGTGGGTGGCATCGGATGCAAAGGCCGTGACCGTGCCCGGCGGCGCGGTGACCCCCAACAGCGCATGGAACGAATAGGCGCAGAACAGCACGTCGTAGCGGGCGCGCGCCAGCTCTGATTCGATCCGGCGCGCGATGATGCGCGACAGCGCCAGGTGCGCGCGCCAGCGCAGGCGCCGCGCGGCCGCATCGGGCAGGCGCCGGATGGCCCGCCGGACGGGTTCGGCCAGCCCCCAGTCGCGGGGCAGGATCGTCACGTCGCCCACATGTTTCACCAGCGCATCGTGGATGCGCCTGTTGCCGCCCGAATACATGTACGGATCAAGCGGCGAGAAATCGCACAGATACGCGATGTTCAGCCGCTGCTGTGACACGCCCGATGACCCCGAAATTGCAAAAAACCACGTCTTCCGGCCCATTTAAACGTGCCTCCTTGGCGAAAACATGGCCCGCGCCGGGCAATCGCGGGCCGCGGGGCGGCGTTGTGCCAAATCTGCCGAAAGGGCTCGGCTTTTTGCCCGTGCGGGGCGACAGGGCGCCGCGCGGCTGCTAGGCTTGGCCTTGCGCGTCGGGACAAAGGGGGGTCGGCGGGGCGCGTCATGTGAAAGAGCGACGTCCGGGATGCCGAACCCTCTTGCCTACCTGGTGCTGGCCCTGTGGCCCGTGGTCACCATCGCGCTGTTCCGCCGCCTTGCGCCGGACCGGGCGCTGATCCTGTCGCTGGTGACGGGCTACCTTTTCCTGCCCGAACCGCCCGCCGCCTTCGACCTGCCGCTGATGCCCCCGCTGAACAAGCACAACATCCCGGCGCTGACCGCCTTTGCCTTTTGCCTGTGGAAATTCGGCCCCCTTGGCCCCGAGGGCGCGACGCTGCTGCCACGGTCCTGGCTGGGGCGCGGGCTGTTGGCGTGTTTCGTGCTGTCGCCGGTCATGACCGCCCTTGGCAACGGCGAACCCGTGTTCTGGGGACGCATCGGCCTGCCCGGGCTGGGGATCAAGGACGCGCTGGCGCTGATCGTGCAGCAATTCCTGCTGATCGTGCCCTTCCTGCTGGCGCGGCAGTACATGGCCAGCCCCGGCGCGCAGCGCGCCCTGCTGCTGGCGCTTCTGGTCGGAGGGCTGGTCTATTCCCTGCTCATGCTGGTGGAAATGCGCCTGTCGCCGCAGCTGAACAACTGGATCTACGGCTATTACCAGCACCTGTTCGGCCAATCGATCCGGGCAGGAGGCTATCGCCCCGTGGTGTTCCTGTATCACGGGCTTTGGGTGGCGTTCTTCATCTTCACCTCGGCGGTGGCGGCCTTTGCGCTGTGGCGGCAGGACGCGCGGATGCACAACATCAAGGTGCTGGGCGCGGCGCTGTACCTGACGCTGATCCTGGTGCTGGCGAAATCGCTTGGGGCGCTGATTTTCGCGGTGGCGGTGATCCCGATGGTTGTGTTCCTGCCCCGGCTCATGCAGATCCGCGCGGCGCTTCTGATCGGGCTTCTGGCGATCGGCTACCCGATCCTGAAGGGCGCCCAGCTGATCCCCGAGGACCGCATCCTTGCCGCCGCCGCAAGCATCGACGCCGAGCGCGCCAATTCGCTGGAATTCCGCTTCGACAACGAAAATTCTCTGCTGGACAGGGCCTATGAAAAGCCGGTGTTCGGCTGGGGAAGCTGGGGGCGCAACCACATCCTTGATCCCCTGACCGGCATCATCCTTTCGGTCACCGACGGGCGCTGGATCATCGTCATCGGGATTTACGGCTGGGTCGGCTTTCTGGCGGAATTCGGCCTGCTGGTGCTGCCTCTGGGGTTGCTTTGGCGCGAGGCGATCGCCGCAAGGGAAGACGGCATATCGCCCTTTGTGGCGCCGCTGTCGCTGCTGCTGGCGATCAACGTCTTCGACATGATCCCCAACGCGACCCTGACCCCGCTGACCTGGCTGATCGCCGGGGCGCTGACCGGCTACGCCGAGGCGCTGCGCGCGGCGCGGCTGGGGCGCGGGCTGCGCGGGGACAAGGCGCTTGGATGGCAATCCGTCATGTAAGCCAGATTCAAGATGCGTGACCTCATGGGGGAACAGATGTTCGACAAATCCCGGCACAGGGTGCTTGTCATCGCCGAAGCCGCCAATCCCGAATGGGTCAGCGTGCCGCTGATCGGCTGGTCGCTGGCGACGGCGCTGCGCCAGGTGTCCGAGGTGCATGTGGTGACCCAGCTGCGCAACCGCGACGCCTTCTTTCGCGCGGGGCTGTCCGAGGGGCGCGATTTCACCGCCATCGATTCCGAAGCGCTTGCCCGCCCCGCGTGGAAGCTGGCCGAACGGCTGCGCATGGGCGAAGGCAAGGGCTGGACCATGGTGCAGGCGGTCAACGCGCTAAGCTATCCGTGGTTCGAACGGCTGGTCTGGCAGCGGTTCGGCGACGAGATCCGCAAGGGGGAATGGCACGTGGTGCACCGCATCACGCCGCTGTCGCCCACGGTGCCGTCCTGGCTTGCGCGCCATTGCGCACGGGCCGGGGTGCCGTTCGTGCTTGGGCCGCTGAACGGCGGCGTGCCCTGGCCCCGGGGCTTTGAAGCCGAACGGCGCGCCGAACGCGAATGGCTCAGCTACCTGCGCGGCGCCTACAGGCTGCTGCCCGGGCGCGGCGCGACGCTGGATCACGCGGCGGCAATCCTTGTCGGCTCGCGCCATACGGAATCCGAAATCCCGGCGCGCCACCGGCCCAAGACGTTCTACATCCCCGAAAACGGCATCGACCCCGCCCGGTTCAACCGCGCCGCCGCGCCCGCCCCGGGCTGTCTGCGCGCCTGCTTCGTGGGGCGGCTGGTGCCCTACAAGGGGCCGGACATGCTGCTGGATGCGGCCGCCGACCTGCTGCGCGACGGGCGTATGACGCTTGAGCTGATCGGCGACGGGCCGATGGGCGCCGATCTGCGCGCGCAGGCGGACCGGCTGGGCATCGCCGGCGCCATCACCTTTCACGGCTGGAAAGATCACCGCGAGGTGCAATCCATCATGGCCCGCTGCCATGTGCTGAGCTTTCCCTCGATCCGCGAATTCGGCGGCGGCGTCGTGCTTGAGGCGATGGCGCTGGGGGTGGTGCCGCTGGTGGTGGATTACGCCGGCCCGGGCGAACTGGTGGTGCCCGGCACCGGCATCAAGATCCCCTGCGGCGCGCGCGCCGACATCGTGGCCCGGCTGGCGCGGGAACTTGCCCGCCTTGCGGCGGCGCCGGGCGACCTTGGCCCCATGGCGATGGCCGCCCGCGCGCGGGTGCAAAGCCATTTCACCTGGGATCGCAAGGCCGAACAGATCGCCGCCGTGCACGACTGGATCCGGCAGGGCGGAAAGGTGCCCAAGCCCTGTTTCTTCCGGCCCGAAAAGGCGGATGACCGGCGTTGACCGGATGGCAAGGAATGGCCGTTAGCTGTTGGCAAAGCGCCCGCGCGCCCTTGTATCGCCGCATTTTCCGCCAAAGTGGCGGGGGCTGCGCCGCATGGGCCGGCGCGCGCCCACCCCTACCCCCGGAGAACCCGGAAAACGCAGATGAACACACCCCGCCCGGACGATGCCGACGACCGTCCGAACGCCTTCACCGATGGCGGTGCCCCCGCCCCGCTGCCCTACCGCAGCGAAATCGACGGCCTGCGCGCCATCGCGGTGCTGGCCGTGGTGCTGTATCATTTCGGCCTGCCCGGGCTTGGGGGGGGCTTTACCGGCGTCGATGTGTTTTTCGTCATCTCGGGGTTCCTGATCGGGGGCATCCTGTGGCGCGAATACACCGAATATGGCAGCATCCGCCTGGGCGCGTTCTACATTCGCCGCTTTCGCCGCCTTGCCCCGGCGTTTTTCGTCACAC
>CAXICP010000220.1:0-6023 GCA_964022595.1 uncultured Salipiger sp. | reverse complement strand
CGCCGCCGCCCTGGCGGCTGTCAAGCAGGGTCAATTCGCTGCGATAGGGGCGCAGCACGACTTCGGTGCTGTAGCGATCCGCGCCCGACTGGTCCTGCCACTTGCGGGTTTCAAGCTGGCCTTCGATATACACCTTGGACCCCTTGCGCAGGTACTGCTCGGCGATGCGCGCCAGCGGTTCCGAGAAAATGGCGACCGTGTGCCATTCGGTGCGCTCGCGGCGCTCTCCGGTGTTGCGGTCCTTCCAGTTCTCGGATGTGGCGATGCGAAGGTTGCAGACCTTGCCGCCGTTCTGGAAACTGCGCACTTCCGGGTCCGCCCCGAGGTTGCCCACAAGGATCACCTTGTTCACCGATCCGGCCATGTCGTCCTCTCCGTCATTGCTCCGATTCTGATCCCGTTGCCGGGGTTGCGGCAGGGTTACACCGCGCGGCCCGGCTTCGCCACCGCCCAGTGACGGGCGGGGCGGCAAAAAGCCGGCGCTGCCCGGTTGGCGGGATCTTGCCCGCACCTGCGCCGGTGGGTGGCAAAAAGCCGCCGCCGCCGTTAGGGTGCCGCCCAGGGACAGTGGGGGACATGCCCCCGGTGACGACATTGCAGGAACGGGCGGGGGAAGTCATGCACAACCTGGCACGCAACGCGCGGCGCGCGCTGGTCCTTGGCGGTATCGGCGCGGCATGCGCGCTGGTTACGGTGACGGCGGCGGGGGCCGAGACCCTGTCGACCAAGAACCGGGTGATGCTGTTTCGCCAGCAGACCAGCGTTCTGGACACGCGCGCATCCGAACAATACCGCAATTCGGTTCGCCTGCAGCCTCCGTCGGTGGTGACGCCGACGAAATGGGGGCCGATGGGCGGCGACGAGGGAGCGGCGCCCAGCTATCGCGGGGGCTACGACGGCCCGCTTGCTGCCATCGCGCGCGTCGCGGCCCGCCGGCACGGCATTCCCGAAGATCTGTTCCTGCGGTTGGTCAAGCAGGAATCCAACTGGAACCCGGCGGCGCGCTCGCACAAGGGGGCGATCGGGTTGGCGCAGTTGATGCCCTTTACCGCGAAGGCGCTTGGGGTCGATCCGCATGATCCCGCGCAGAACCTTGATGGCGGGGCGCGCTATCTCAAGGCGCAGTATCTCAGGTTTGGATCGTGGCGGCTTGCGCTTGCGGCGTATAACGCGGGGCCGGGCGCGGTGGAAAAGCACGGCGGCGTTCCGCCCTACCGCGAAACCCGCAACTACGTGAAGACGATCTGGGGCAGCTAGGCGCGCGGCTTTGTCGCGCCGCGCAAACCCGCGCGCGGGGCGCCGAAAATTGACCCGTGTGCGCGTCTGCGCTATGCCCGCGCCAGCAGACCGAAGCCCCCGGAAGGCGCCATGATCAAAGCCCCCGTTCCCCCTGGCCCCGCGCTGGCCGTCGCCGTGTTCGCGGCGATTGCGGCGGGGCTGTGGGTGTCTGCGCCGCACGCCGGCGAGGTCGCCGTGCCCGCAAGCCTCGCCGAGCTGGGCGAGCGGCTGTTCTTCGATGTGAACCTGTCGCGCAACCGCACCCAAAGCTGCGCCACCTGCCACGATCCCGAGCGCGCCTTTGCCGATCCGCGCGGGGCGGCGTCGATCGGCGATGACGGGCTGTCGGTGGGCGATCGCAACGCGCCAACCGCAAGCTATGCCAGCTTCGTGCCCGATTTCGCCGCTGATGAAGACGGGTTCTGGACCGGGGGGCTGTTCCACGACGGGCGCGCCGCCACGCTGGAAGCACAGGCCGGTGCGCCCCCGCTGAACCCCACCGAAATGGCCATGCCGGACAAGGCTTCTGTCGCAGAGCGTCTGCGCGCCGATCCCGGCTACGCAAAGGCCTTTCCGGCCATTTTCGGACCCTCGGTGCTGGATGACCCGGGCGCGGCTTTCGATGCCATGACCCGCGCCATCGCCGCCTTTGAACGCGAGCCGCAGTTCGCGCCGTTCTCGTCGAAATACGACCGCATGCTGCGCGGCGAGGCCGAATTCACGCGGCAGGAAGAACTGGGGCGCCTGCTGTTCTTTTCGCAGCAGTTCACCAACTGCAACAGTTGCCACCAGCTGCGGCAAAGCGCCATCGACCCGCAAGAGACGTTTTCGGATTACCGCTATTACAACCTTGGGGTTCCGGAAAACCACGACCTGCGCGAGCGCAACGGCATCACCGAACCGGACGAGGGGCTTGCGCGCAACCCCGGCGCGGCGGGCACGCCGGCAAGCGTCGGGCGGTACCGCACCCCCACCTTGCGCAACGTGGCGGTCACCGGCCCCTACATGCACAACGGCGTGTTCGAGGATCTGCGCACGGTGATCCTGTTTTACAACACCTACAACACCCGCAACCCGGCGCGCCGGATCAACCCGGAAACCGGCGCCCCCTTCGGCCCGCCCGAGGTGGGCCGGAACATCGAGATGGACACGCTGACCGAAGGCCCGGCGCTGGACGATCAGCGCATCGACGCGCTGGTGGCATTCCTGTGCACGCTCACCGATGAGCGCTACGAGGATCTGCTGGATCAGCCCTGCGCCAGCCCCAGCCGGTAGGGGTGGATTTCGAAGGCTGGGTGCATGTCGGCCCCGGTGACGCCGGGCCGGACGTGGCGGTAAAGCGAGCGCCAGTAGGGCTGCACGATCACCGCGTCATCCTGCAGCATCCGTTCCAGCCGGGCCATGACGGCGCGCCGGGCGCCGGCCTCGGCGATGCCAAGCGCTTCATTCACAAGGGCGTCGAAGTCGGGGTTGGCATAGCCGCTTTCGTTCCACGGCTCGCCCGAGCGATAGGCCAGCGCCAGCACCTGGATGCCAAGGGGGCGGTGGTTCCATTCGGTGATCGACAGCGGATAGCTTTTCCATTCCGTCCAGAAGCGCGAGCCGGGAAGCACGGTGCGTTTCACCGTCAGCCCCGCGTCGCGCAGCATGGCCGCGCAGGCATCGCCGGTGCGCATGGTCAGCCCGTCGTCCAGCGTGACAAGGTCATGTTCGAAATCGGCCATGCCCGCCTCGCGCATCATCGCCAGCGCGGCGGACGGATCGTAAGCGGTGGCCCCGATCGGCGCATAATCGGGGTGCACCGGGGCGACGTGGTGGTTTTCCGCGACCGCCCCGTGCCCGTCATAGCCCAGTTCCAGCGCGATGGCATTGTCCACCGCCAGTTGCAGCGCCTTGCGCACGCGCGCATCCGCATAAGGCGTGCGCCCGCCGATCCGCGCCGACTGGTTGCCGCGCAGGACCACCGTGGATCCGGTCACCACCTCGGATCGTTGCCATCCCATGGCGTCGGCGCGTTCGATGAAATCGCCGATGTTCTCGTACAGCATGTCGATCTCGCCCGCGCGGGCCGCCGCCAGCCAGCTGGCCGGGTCGGTGCCGTAGCCGAGAAATTCGATGGTACCGAGGCTCGCGCCCCCATAGCCGGGGGCACTGGCGGCCCACCAGTCGTGATCGGCGTTGCGCGTCAGGATGGCCCGGTGCGCCGGTTCCAGCAGCACGGGAAGATAGGGGCCGGTGCCCAGCGGATTGTCGAGCATGGTCAGCGGGTCGTGATCGGCATGCACGACGGCGGCGGGGTAGTCGGACAGGCCCACCATCAGCGCCACGTCCGGCGTTTTCAGCGCAAGCCGGACGGTCAGGTCGTCCTGGACCGTCACGGCGCCCTCGCGCAGCTGGCCGGTTTCGGGATCGACCAGCGACGACAGGCGCCCGGCCATGGAATTGCCGTCGACCGAGCGGTCGCACCAATAGGCGAACATGCGCGCCACGTCGTTGGCGGTGAAGGCGTCGCCGTTGTTCCAGCGCACCCCGCGGCGGACATGAAGGGTATAGGTGGTGGCGTCGTCGCTGACTTCCCAGCTGTCCAGAAGCATGCCGCGCACGGTGCCGTCGCGGTCGTATTCCACAAGATATTCCAGCCAGCCCCGGTAGACATTGGCGATTTCGGACCAATCGGCGGTGCGCGGGTCCTTGAGGGGGCGGACCTCCATCTGGATGCGCAGGATGCTGCCGGGGGTTTCGGCGGTTTCGTCCGCGCGGGCCGGGGTGGCAAGCCCGCCAAGCGCATAGGCGGCGGGGGCCGCAACCCCAAGCGCCGTGACGCGGGTCAGGAATTCCCGGCGCGACAGCTGCCCCGCCGCCAGCTCGCGCGCGTGCAGCATCGCGGCGGGGTGGAGCCGAGGGCCTTGCGTCATCGTGCGGTCCTTTCCTGCGGGGCGATCGCCCCTTGCAGGCCATGAAAGACAAAGCGGGGCGCGCGGCGCAAGACTATTCGCCCGCCCAAGGCCGCCGTCGCGTGCATCGCCGCCGGGTGAAACGGGCGGCGGCAAGGCGGCGGGGCGGTCATTGCGCCGATGCCGGGGCAAGATCCGCCGGGCACAGGCGCGGCCAATCGTTCATGCGCGCGCGAAACCAGCTGCGCTGGCGCTTGGCGAACTGGCGGGTCAGGATGGTGGCCCGCTCGCGCGCCTCATCCAGCGTCAGCTCGCCGCGCAAATGGGCGATCAGCTCGGCGGCGCCGATGGCCTTTGACGATGGCAGGTCGGGCGACCACCCGTCGAGATTGGCGCGTGCCTCGTCCAGCGCGCCAGCGGCCAGCATGGCATCGAAGCGGCGTTCGATTCGCGGGGTCAGCCAGTCCTTGGGCGCGTCCATCACGATGGGCTGCACCCGGTCCAGCGGCAGGATGGGCGGGGGCGTGTCGTCCTGCCAGGCGGCGATGCCGCGCCCCGTGGCGCGCAGCACTTCCCAGGCGCGCTGCACCCGCATGGGGTTGGCGGTGTCGATGCGGGCGCGGGTCGGTGCGTCAAGCTCGGCCACCATGGCGGCCTGTTCGCCCGCGGCAAGGCGCGCCATCGCCTCGGCGCGAATCTGCGGCGGGGTTGCGGGGATCTCGGCCAGCCCGTCGGTCAGCGCGGCGAAATAGAGCCCCGTGCCCCCGGTGATGATCAGCCGCTCGCCCCCCGCCAGCAGCGGGCCAAGGTCGCGCAGCCAGGCGCCGACGGAATAGGGCGTATCACCGGGCACATGCCCATAAAGCGCGTGCGGCGCGCGCGTCTCGTCCTGCGGATCGGGCCGCGCGGTCAGGATGCGCCAGTCGGCAAACACCTGAATCGCATCGGCATTCACCACGATCCCGCCGCCCTGCGCGGCGATTTCAAGCGCCAGCGCGGATTTGCCCGACGCGGTTGGCCCGGCGATCAGCACGTGGCGCGACGGGTCCGGCGCCGCCTCTTTCGCGGCCCTTTTGAGCATGTGGGCCACTGGCCTTCCTCTTGCGGTGTCTGCCGTTGCACGGGGCGGTCTTTTCCGCCACATATGGCCGCGATCCTAGACCCTGCCAGTGACGGAGCGCAACATGACCCAGGCCGCCAATTCCACCTACAAACGCGTTCTGCTGAAAATCTCGGGCGAGGCCCTCATGGGGGACCAGGGCTATGGGCTGCACCCGCCAACGGTCGAGCGCATCGCGCGCGAGGTCAAGGCCGTGCAGGAAATGGGCGTCGAGATCTGCATGGTGATCGGCGGGGGCAACATCTTTCGCGGCCTCGCCGGATCGGCGCAGGGGATGGAACGGACCACCGCCGATTACATGGGCATGCTTGCCACGGTGATGAACGCGCTGGCGATGCAATCGGCGCTGGAAGAACAGGGCGTTTACACGCGGGTGATCTCGGCGATCCGGATGGATGAGGTGGCCGAACCCTACATCCGCCGCCGCGCGGTGCGGCACCTGGAAAAGAAGCGGGTGTGCATCTTTGCCGCCGGCACGGGCAATCCCTATTTCACCACCGACACCGCCGCGACGCTGCGCGCCAGCGAAATGGCCTGCGAGGCGATCTTCAAGGGCACCAAGGTGGACGGGGTCTATGACAAGGACCCGATGAAGCACGCCGACGCGGTGCGCTACGACCGGGTCAGCTATGATGACGTGCTGATCAAGAACCTCAAGGTGATGGATGCATCGGCGATTGCGCTGGCGCGGGACAACAACCTGCCGATCATCGTCTTCTCGCTGGACGAGC
>CAXICP010000219.1:0-6026 GCA_964022595.1 uncultured Salipiger sp. | reverse complement strand
CGTTGTGCCTGTCCGCCCGGGACAGCGACAATGTCGCCACGCCGCGCGCATCCCGTGTCAGCGTCACCTCTTCCATGTCATACGCCCCTTGTTTCGATCAGCCGCGCATCGCACGCGCCAGCGCCGCCGCCCTGTCCAGCGCGACCGCGTCCAGCCCCGTGTCATGGCCCAGCTTTGCAAGCCGGGCGGCAAGCGCTTCGCTTGCCACGTTGCCCGCCGCGCCCGGCGCATAGGGGCACCCGCCCAGCCCGCCAACCGCCGCGTCGAACACCCGGAGCCCGTGCGACAGCGCCACCTCGACGTTGTCCAGCGCCCGGCCCCCCGTGTCGTGGAAATGCCCCGCTAGGCTGCCCGCGCCGACAGCTTGGGTCACGGCGGCCAGCATCACATCCACCGCGTCGGGGGCGGCGCGCCCAAGGGTGTCGCCCAGCGACACCTCGTAGCAGCCCATGGCCCGCAGTTCCGCCGCGACGCGCGCCGCCGCCGCCGGGGCCACCGGCCCGTCATAGGGGCATTCGACGACGCAGGACACGTAGCCGCGCACCGGCACCCCGCGCGCCTGCGCCGCCGCCACCACCGGGCGGAACCGCTCCAGGCTCTCGTCGATGCCCGCGTTGATGTTGGCGCGGCTGAACCCTTCGGAGGCCGAGCCGAAGATCGCCACCTCGTCCGCGCCCGCCGCCATCGCCGCGTCGAACCCTTTCATGTTGGGCGTGAGCGCCGCATAGGACACCCCCGCCCGGCGCGCGATCCCCGCCAGCAACGCGCCCGAATCCGCCATCTGCGGCACCCAGCGGGGGCTGACGAAGCTGGCGCATTCGATGCGCCGGAACCCCGCGCGCGACAGGCAGTCGACCAGCGCGATCTTGTCCGCCAGCGCGATGGGGCGGGATTCGTTCTGCAACCCGTCACGCGGGCCGACTTCGAAGATCTCGACCGGGTCGGGCATCACCCGGCGCCCCAGGGTTCATAGAAATCCTGCGGGTAAAGCCCCTCGCCCGCGGCCGGCAGCGAGGCGGCGAAAGCCGGGCGGGCGGTGATCCGGTCATACCATTGCGCGGTGCGCTCGAACCCGTCCGTGCGCGCGAAATGGCGCGCCATGTAGACCGCCTGCCCCACGGCCACGTCCACCGCCGAGAACGCCCCAAGCAGGTTATCGCGCCCGTCCGCCAGCCGCGCCTCGATGGCGCCATAGCATTTGCCGATCCGCTTGGGTTCGATCTGCATCAGCACGGGCGAGCGCATGTGGTCCTCGCGCAGAACGACGTGCTGCTGCGTCAGCGTAGCGCAATGCTGGCTGATGGTTTCGGAAAAATGCAGCCAGTTCAGCCAATCGGCCCGCTGCGCGCTGCCCGGCGCGCGCCACAGCGGCCCCGGATGGCGTTCGCACAGGTATTCCATCATCGCGAGGCTTTCGAACAGCACCTCTCCGTCCAGTTCCAACGCGGGCACCCGCCCCGCCGGGGACAGTTCAAGGTAATCCGCCGATCGCAGCGTGCGGTCGAACGGGCGCACGATCACCTCGGCGGGCAGGTCCAGTTCGTGCAGCAACCAGAGCACCCGCATGGAACGGGATTGGGGAACGTGGTGAAGTCGGATCATGGGACGGCCTCCTCTAGGCGTATCAGGGCGGCGCCCGCTTCGACCTGGGCGCCCTCGGCCACCAGAAGCTCGGCGATGACGCCATCGCGCGCGGCGGTCAGGGTGTGTTCCATCTTCATCGCCTCAAGCACCGCAAGCCGGTCGCCCGCCTGAACCGACTGCCCCGGCGCGCCAAGCACCGCCACCACGCGCCCGGGCATCGGCGCCTCGATCAGGTTGCCGGCGGCGCCGGCTGCCGCCGCCCGCGCCAGCGGATCGACAATGCGAAACGCGCGCCCGCCGTCGGCAAAGACGGTCACCTCGTTGCCATCGACGGACAACTCCGGCGCCCGCGCGCCGTCGATGTTCCAGCCCGCGCCATCGCGCAGCGCCGTGATGCGCGCGCCCTGAACCGTGACGTCCATATGATCGGGGCCCCGCAGTTCGATCACCGCGCTCAGCGTCTCATGCCCCTGTTCCAGCAGCACCGTGCGCCGCAGCGGCGCCCACAGGGTAAAGCCCGCCTGCGCCGGCCCGCCATGCCACAGCCCCGCCGCCGCGATGGCCGCCTGCGCCACCAGCCGCGCGGGCGGATCGGTGGGCGGCACAAGGCTGTCCAGGTCGCGGGCGATCAGGCCGGTGTCGACCTCGCCCCGCGCGAAACCGCTGTGCCGCGCCAGCGCGGTCAGGAAGCCTAGGTTCGTCACCGTGCCCGCCACCCGCGTCTGCGCCAGCCCGCGCGCCAGCTTGCGCAGCGCGATGTCGCGCGTTGCGCCGTGCACGATCAGCTTGGCGATCATCGGATCGTAATGGGGCGAGATCACATCCCCCGCCCGCACCCCGCTGTCAGCCCGCACGCCGTCCGGAAAGGCCAGTTCGCTCAGGCGCCCGGTCGCGGGCAGAAAACCCGCCGGCACGTCTTCGGCGTAAAGGCGCGCCTCGAACGCATGGCCAGTGATGGTCAGCTCGCCTTGCGTGCAGGGCAAGGCTTCGCCCGAGGCCACGCGCAGCTGCCATTCCACCAGATCGACGCCGGTGATGGCCTCGGTCACCGGGTGTTCGACCTGAAGGCGCGTGTTCATTTCCATGAACCAGAACCCGTCGGGGCGCAGCCCGCGCGACCCGTCGACGATGAATTCCACCGTGCCCGCGCCCTTGTAGCCGATGGCCATGGCCGCGCGCACCGCCGCCGCGCCCATGGCATCGCGCATGGCCGGGGTCATGCCCGGCGCGGGGGCTTCTTCGATCACCTTCTGGTGGCGCCGCTGAAGCGAACAGTCGCGTTCGAACAGATGGACCGCTCGGGTGCCATCGCCGAACACCTGCACTTCGATATGGCGGGGAGCGGTGACGTATTTCTCGATCAATACGGCGGGGTTGCCGAACGCGCCGCGCGCCTCGCCCTGGGCCGAGGCAAGCGCCTGTGCGAAGTCCCGGGCGCGTTCGACCAGCCGCATGCCCTTGCCGCCGCCCCCGGCGATCGCCTTGATGAGCACCGGGTAGCCGATCTGCGCCGCCTGCTCTGCCAGCAGGGTCGCATCCTGTTCGGCGCCGTGATAGCCCGGCACCACCGGCACGCCCGCCTTTGCCATCAACCGCTTGGCCGCGTCCTTGAGGCCCATGGCCCGGATCGCCGCCGCCCCGGGGCCCACGAACACCAGCCCCGCCGCTTCCACCGCATCGACGAAATCGGGGTTTTCCGACAGGAAGCCATAGCCCGGATGGATCGCCCCCGCGCCCGTGGCCTGCGCCGCCGCGATGATGGCATCGCCGCGCAGGTAGCTTTCGGCGGGCGACGCACCACCGATGCACACCGCCGCATCCGCGAGGGCCACATGTTTGGCGCCCGCGTCCACGTCCGAATGCACCGCCACGCAGCGCAGCCCCATGGCGCGCGCGGTTTCGATGATCCGGCAGGCGATTTCGCCCCGGTTGGCGATCAGCAGCGTGTCGAACATCCCCGCCCCCTGGTGTTGTGCATCGCGCGCCATCACATCCGGAACACGCCAAAGCGCGTTTCCCCGATCGGGGCGTTCAGCGCGGCCCGCAGCGACAGCGCCAGCACATCGCGCGAGGCGCGCGGGTCGATGATGCCATCGTCCCAAAGCCGGGCACTGGCATAAAGCGGGTGCGACTGGCGCTCGAACATGTCGATGGTGGGCTGCTTGAAATCCGCCTCTTCCTGCGCGGACCAGCTGCCGCCCGCCCGTTCGATCGCATCGCGCCTGACCGTGGCCAGCACCCCCGCCGCCTGCGCGCCGCCCATGACCGAAATCCGGCTGTTGGGCCAGGTCCACAGGAAACGCGGCTGGTAGGCGCGCCCGGCCATGCCGTAATTGCCCGCCCCGAACGATCCGCCCACCAGCATGGTGATCTTGGGCACGTTCGCCGTGGCCACCGCCGTCACCATCTTGGCGCCGTGCCGCGCGATGCCTTCGTTTTCGTATTTGCGCCCCACCATGAAGCCGGTGATGTTCTGCAGGAACACCAGCGGGATGCGCCGCTGGGCGCAAAGTTCGATGAAATGCGCGCCCTTCTGGGCGGCTTCGGAAAACAGCACGCCGTTGTTGGCGATGATGCCCGCGGGCATGCCCATCACATGGGCAAAACCGGTGACGAGCGTCTCGCCGTAGCGCGGCTTGAACTCGTCGAACCGCGAGCCATCCACGATCCGCGCGATCACTTCCCTTATGTCATAGGGCGTGCGCAGATCGGACGGGACCACGCCAAGGATTTCCTCGGGGTCATAGTCGGGCGGCTCAGGCGGTTGCAGCGCCGCGTGAGTCGTCTGCGACAGGTTCAGCGAGCCGACCGCGCGCCGGGCCAGCGCCAGCGCGTGCGCGTCATCTTCGGCAAGGTAGTCGGCCACGCCCGACAGGCGCGTGTGCACGTCGCCCCCGCCCAGATCCTCGGCCGAGACCACCTCGCCCGTGGCGGCCAGGACCAGGGGCGGGCCGGCTAGGAAGATCGTGCCTTGATCGCGCACGATGATGGTCACGTCGGACATGGCCGGCACATAGGCGCCGCCCGCGGTGCAGGACCCCATGACCACCGCGATCTGGGCGATGCCCTCGGCGCTCATGCGGGCCTGATTGTAGAAGATGCGCCCGAAATGGTCGCGGTCTGGGAACACCTCGTCCTGGTTGGGCAGGTTCGCGCCGCCGCTGTCCACAAGGTAGATGCAGGGAAGACGGTTTTCCTGCGCGATCTCTTGCGCGCGCAGGTGCTTCTTGACCGTCATCGGGTAGTAGGTGCCGCCCTTCACCGTGGCGTCGTTGCACACCACCATGACCTGGCAGCCCATGACCTGCCCGATGCCCGCGATGACCCCGGCGGCGGGGGCCGCGCCGTCATACATGCCATGCGCCGCCGTCGCGCCGATTTCCAGAAAGGGCGCGCCGGGGTCCAGCAGGTTGGCCACGCGGTCACGCGGAAGCATCTTGCCGCGCGAGATGTGCCGATTGCGCGCCTTGTCGCCCCCGCCTGCCGCCGCAAGTTCTGCCGCGGCGCGGGCCTCGGCCAGCGCATCAAGATGCGCGGCGCGATTGGCCTGAAAACCTTCCGAGGTCGGCAGCGCCTGCGACGTCAGTTTCATGGCGCCCCCGTGACTTCAAGACGAACGGTTTTTCCATTCATACCTATAACTTGCATGGCCTAGCTCACAGATGACATCAATTCGCGCCCGATCAGCATGCGCCGGATTTCGGACGTGCCCGCGCCGATTTCCATCAGCTTGGCATCGCGGAACAATCGCGCCACCGGGGCATCGGCCAGAAAGCCCGCGCCGCCCAGTGCCTGAACCGCCTGATGCGCCTGCACCATCGCCTGTTCGCTGGCGTAAAGGCAGCAGGCCGCCGCATCCTGGCGCGTCACCACGCCCCGATCGCACGCACCCGCAACCGCGTAGACATAGGCGCGGGCGGAATTCATCGCGGTGTACATGTCCGCGACCTTGGCCTGCATCAACTGGAAGCTGCCGATGGGCTTGCCGAACTGTTCGCGTTCGGCAAGATAGGGCATCACCTCGTCAAGGCAGGCGGCCATGATCCCGGTGCCGATCCCCGCCAGCACGACGCGTTCGTAATCCAGCCCCGACATCAGCACGCGCACCCCGCGCCCCTCTTCGCCAAGGATGTTTTCGAACGGCACCTCGACATCATCGAAGATCAGCTCGGCGGTGTTCGACCCGCGCATCCCCAGCTTGTCGAAATGCGCGCTGGTGGAAAAGCCGGCCATGGTCCGTTCGATCAGAAAGGCCGTGATACCCCTTGATCCGGCTTCGGGGTCGGTCTTGGCATAGACGATCAGCGTGTCCGCGTCCGGCCCGTTGGTGATCCAGTACTTGCTGCCGTTCAGCACGAAGCGGCCGTTGCGCTTTTCCGCCCGCAGCGCCATGCCCACCACGTCGGACCCGGCGCCCGCCTCGGACATGGCCAGCGCGCCGA
>CAXICP010000218.1:0-6041 GCA_964022595.1 uncultured Salipiger sp. | reverse complement strand
GATCGCCGTCGCGGTGTCGTCGATCAACAAGTGCTTTTACTGCCTGACCGCCCATGGCGCCGCCGTGCGCACCCTGTCCGGCGATCCCAGGCTGGGCGAGATGCTGGTGATGAACTGGCGCGTCGCCGATCTTCCCTATCGGCAGCGGGCCATGCTGGGCTTTGTCGAGAAGATGACCAAATCCAGCGCCGAGATCGCCGAATACGACCGCGAGTCGCTGCGCGATGCGGGGTTTTCCGACCGCGACATCTGGGACATCGCCAATGTCGCGGGCTTTTTCAACATGACGAACCGCGTGGCATCGGCCACGGCTATGGTGCCCAACGATGACTATCACGCGCAGGGTCGCTAGGGCGCTGCTGCTGGCGGGGCTGGCGGGCAGCCCTGCGGCGGCGCTTGACCTTGCGTTGCCTTCCGGGGCGCGGCTGATGCACGAGGCCCGCACCGATGCGGGCAGCTACGCGCTGCCGCTTGGCCCCTGGACCGACGCCGGGATTCCGGCGCAGGTGATCGAAGGGCGCGTCAGCCGCCGGTCCTGGCGCCTTGCGTCCAGCGATCTGACCACCCTGCAGATCCTGGCCCCCGCGCGCGCCGCGCTGATCGCGCAAGGCTACGAGATCGTCTTCGAATGCCGCTCGCGCAGCTGCGGGGGGTTCGATTTCCGCTTCGGAACCGATGTCATCCCCGCCCCCGAGATGTACGTGGACCTTACCGCCTTCCGCTTCCTGTCGGCGCGCGGCCCGCAGGGCGATGCAGTGTCGCTGCTGGTCAGCCGGTCCGAGGCGGCAGGGTATCTGCAGGCGATCGAGGCGGACCCCGGCGGCACGGTGACCGCGGCCCCGACCGTTCCCGCCCCCCCGGCATCGGGCGTGGTGGCGCAGATCGAAACCGACGGGCGCGTGGTTCTGGCCGGGCTGGATTTCGACAGCGGCGCGGCGGACCTTGGCGAGGCAATCGCATCGCTTGACGCGCTGGCGGGCTGGCTGGTGGAAGACCCGGCGCGGCACATCCTTCTGGTCGGGCACACCGACGCAGTGGGATCGCTTGGGGCGAACATCGCGCTGTCCAAGCGCCGGGCCGGCGCGGTCGAAACCTACCTGCGCGACAAGGGCGTATCCCCAGACCAGATTTCCGCCGAGGGCGCGGGGTATCTTGCGCCCCGGGCCAGCAACCTTACCCCCGAGGGGCGCGACAGCAACCGCCGGGTCGAAGCAGTGCTGCTGCCCTAAAGCGTATCAAGATACTGGCGCACCGCGTCCTGCACATGGCGGAACCGGTCGCCGCCCAGATGCTTGCCGCCGTACCAGCGGGTCACGACCACAAGGTGGCCGGTCAGCCCTTCGCGTTCCAGCATCCGCAGGATGACCATGCCCGCGCCGCTTTCGCCGTCATCGTTCTTGATCGGGCCATCCGCCGTCAAAAGCCCCCAGGTGTTGTGGGTGGCCTTGGCGAATTTCTTCTTGCGGCACAGCTGCTTGATCAGCGCCTTGGCGTCACTTTCGGTCTGGCAGGGCGCGCCGGAAACCGCGTATTTCGACCCCCGGTCGCTGATGATGTTGTCAAGCGTGCGCATCCTGCCGGTGTAGCGGCGCAGCGCGGCGCGGGCAACGGTGCCGGCGTCAGTCGTCGTAGGGGCTGGCGGCGGGCGCACCCCCGATCGTGGTAAAGCCGCGTTCTGCCATCTTGCCCCCCGCGCGGGAAAAGCGCAGCACGCGGTCATGATCGGGATAGGTGATCGTGTCCGCCCCCGACCGCGTGCCGATCACAAGATAGCTTACCGGGCCATCCCCGGCGTTTTCCAGGAAATGCCCGGCGGGCGCCCCGGCCTTGAAGGTGGCCGCCTCGCCCGGCAGCAGCGGGTAGGTGTCATCGCCTTCATGCACCAACGCTTCGCCGGAAATCATGTAGACCATTTCATCTTCGGCGGCGTGCCAGTGCCGCAGCGATGAACGCGACCCCGGGGCCAGCGTTTCCACGAAGGCGCCGAACTGGTCCAGCCCGCCGCTGTCGCTGTAAAGGATCGCCGAACAGGGACCGCAGGGGCCATCGGTCTGGGTTTCGGTCCGGGCGGTAAGGGGCGTGAACTTGGGCAAGGGGCGGCTCCGGCGCGGGAATGTCGGCCGAGGATGTAGCGGGCGGGCGCGCTTGTCGAGCCTTTCATCGGAGCGCTGAACGGCCCCGGCCCGGGCGCGTTACCAGTCGGTCGCGCCCTTGTCGGAAAAGGAATGCGCAAGGAAATCGATGAAGGCGCGCACCTTGGGCTGGGTGAACCGGCCCGGCGGATAGACCGCATAGATGCCCTGGGTTTCCACCGGCAGATCGGGGATGGCGTCTTCCACCAGCCCGTCCCGCATGGCGTCCGCGTAAAGATAGGACGGCAGATAGGCGATCCCCAGCCCCGCGATGCTGGCATTCAGCAGCGACTGCCCGTCATTCACCGAAAGCCAGCCCGCGGTGCGCACCTGGCGCTTTTCGCCGGATGGCGCCGTGACCTTCCAGACATTGCCCGACGACTGGTTGGAATAATGCAGCAGCTTGTGTTCGTTCAGATCGTCGATGCGCATGGGCCGACCGAATTTCTGGAAATACGACGGCGAGGCGATCATTCGCTTGGTGGTTTCGGTCAGCTTGCGGGCCCGCAGCGTGCTGTCTTCAAGCTCGCCGATGCGGATCGCCATGTCGAACCCTTCGGAAATCAGTTCGACGTAGCGGTTGTTCAGCACCATGTTGACGGTGATGTCGGGAAAATCCGACAGGAATTCGCCCAGCATCGGCGACAGGTGGTTCACCCCGAAATCCGTGGCGACCGAAATGCGCAGCAGCCCCGAGGGCGCCGATTGCATCGAAGTCACCAGCGCGTCGGCTTCGCCAGCGTCGTTCAGCACGCGGCGGGCACGGTCGTAATAGGCCAGCCCGATTTCCGTGGGCGAGACGCGGCGCGTGGTGCGGTTGAGCAGCCGCGCACCAAGCCGCGCTTCCAGCGACGAGACATGCTTGGAAACGGCGGACTTCGAGATGCCCATCTTCTTCGCCGCGTCGGTGAACCCGCCCTGATCCACGACCATGGCAAAGGCTTCCATTTCGGTCAGGCGGTCCATGCCCGTCTCCTTGATCGTTCTTGGCCTAGCATGAGACGGCGCCAGCGCCTCGGATGAGCGAACCGTATGGGGGCCAATTCGGGCACGATTGGGACATCGCCACGACAATAGCGGGGTTTCGCGCCGGACTGTGCGAGGTGGGGAAACCCGCCGCGCCCGACAACGAAAAACGCCGCGCCCCCGGGGGGACGCGGCGCAGATTCTACAAAGGTCGCGCAGCGGGTCAGGCTGCTTTCTGGTTGTGGCGGCCTTCTTCGATTTCCTCGACGATCTTGGACACGAATGCCTTCAGATCGTCGGGGTTGCGGCTGGTCACGATGGCGCTGTCGCAGACGACAGGTTCGTCCATCACCTGTGCCCCGGCGTTCCTGAGGTCGGTGCGGATCGACGGATAGCCCGTCATCTCGCGGCCCGTCGCGATACCGGCTTCGATCAGGACCCAAGGGCCATGACAGACGGCTGCGATGGTCTTGCCCTGCTTTGCAAAGGCCTGAACCAGCGCGATGACCGCCGGTTCGACGCGCAGAAGGTCGGGGTTGATCTGCCCGCCAGGAATGACAAGCGCGTCGTATTGCGTCGCGTCGGCATCTTCGATCTTCAGGTCGGCGTCGGCCTCGCGGCCCCAGTCGCTGCCTTCCCAGCCCTTGACGGGCTTGCCGTCCAGCGTGGCGACATGCACTTCGGCGCCCTTGGCGCGCAGCTGGTCGCGGGGGAATTCAAGTTCCGACTGCTCGAAGCCGGTGGCGGAAATGATGAGCACTTTGGCTTGCGTGATCTTGGGCATGGAATGCCTCCTTCCGTTGTCGTCCAGTTGCAGGCACAACGCAGGCAGGCGGGGGGACCGTTCCGTGACCCCGGTTAACGGCTTCGTGAGCGGTCACAGCCGCGCCGCCAGCCGGACCCCCTGATCGATGGCGCGCTTCGCGTCCAGTTCGCCCGCCACGTCGGCGCCGCCGATCACATGCACCTCGCCCGGAAGATCCGCCAGATCGCGCAGGGATTCCTGCCCCGAACACAGGACCACGGTGTCGCAGGCGACAAGTTCGGGCGCACCGTCGCGGATGATGTGCAGACCGTCGGCGTCGATGCGATCGTATTGCACCCCGCCCAGCATGCGCACGTTCTTCATCGTCAGCGTTGCGCGGTGAATCCAGCCGGTGGTCTTGCCCAGCCGCTTGCCGGGGCGTTCCGCCTTGCGCTGCACCAGCGTGACCTCGCGCAGCGGCGCGTCGGGCTGCGGGCCCGCCTCGGCCAGCCCAGAGCGCGCGACATCGGGATCGCTCACGCCCCATTCGCGCAGCCAGTCCGGCAGGTTCAGCGTCGGGCTGACGCCGGTCACGAGAAATTCCGCCACGTCGAAGCCGATGCCACCGGCGCCGATCACCGCCACGCGCGGCCCGACTTCGGCGCCCCCGCGCAACACGTCGATATAGCCAAGCACGTTCGGCCCGTCCTGCCCCGCGATGCCGGGGTTGCGCGGCAGCACGCCGGTGGCGACCACCACCGCATCGAAGCCCTGCAGCATGTCCGCATCGGCGCGGGTGTTCAGGCGCAGGGCCACGCGGGTTTCGGCCAGCATCGTTTCGAACCAGCGGACAAGCCCGTGGAATTCCTCTTTTCCCGGCACCCTGCGCGCCATGTTCAGCTGACCTCCGACCTGGCCATCGGCTTCGAACAGCGTCACCGCATGGCCGCGCTGCGCCGCCGTGATCGCGGCGGACATGCCCGCCGGCCCGGCCCCGACAACGGCGATGCTGCGCGGGCGGTCCGCCGGGGCGATGACCAGGTCCGTTTCGTGCCCCGCGCGCGGATTCACAAGGCAGGACGACACCTTGCCCATGAATGTGTGGTCCAGGCAGGCCTGGTTGCAGGCGATGCAGGGCGCGATCAGATCGGCCCGCCCCGCGCGCGCCTTGGCGACGAAATCGGGATCGGCAAGGAAGGGGCGCGCAAGGCTGACCATGTCCGCCGCGCCGCCGGCCAGCAGGTCTTCGGCGACCTCGGGCGTGTTGATCCGGTTGGACGTGATGATCGGGATGCCCACCTTGCCCATCAGCTTGCGCGTCACCCAGGCAAAGGCCGCGCGCGGCACCGACGTGGCGATGGTGGGCACGCGCGCCTCGTGCCAGCCGATGCCGGTGTTCAGGATGCTTGCCCCGGCGGTTTCGATGGCGCGCGCCAGCTGCACCACCTCGTCATGGGTGGACCCGCCCGGCACCAGATCGATCATCGAGATGCGAAAGATCACGATGAAATCCGGCCCCGTGGCGGCGCGCACCCGGCGCATGACCTCGACCGGGAATCGCATGCGGTTTTCATAGCTGCCGCCCCAGTCGTCATCGCGCCGGTTGGTCCGCGCGGCAAGGAACTGGTTCAGAAGATAGCCTTCGGACCCCATCACCTCGACCCCGTCATAACCGGCCTCGCGGGCGCGGGCGGCGGCGGTGGCGATGTCGCTGATCTGCTTTTCGATGCCCGCAGCGTCCAGCGCGGTGGGGGCAAAGGGCGAAATCGGGGATTTGATCGCCGAGGGCGCGACGCAATCAGGGCCGTAGGCATAGCGCCCGGCGTGCAGGATCTGCATCGCGATGCGCCCGCCTTCGCCGTGGACCGCGTCGGTCACCTGGCGGTGGTTGGCGATGTCCTGCGCGCTGTACAGCCCCGCCGCGCCGGGAAACACGCCACCTTCGGGGTTGGGCGCCATGCCCCCCGTCACGATCAGCGCGGCCCCGCCCCGGGCGCGCGCCGCATAGAACGCCGCGACCCGCGACCAGTCGCCGCGTTCTTCAAGGTTGGTGTGCATCGAGCCCATGAGCACCCGGTTGGGCAGCGTCACATGGCCAAGGTCGAGCGGTGCGAACAGATGCGGATAGCCGGTCATGCAGGTCCTCCATCCGGCGAAGACTGCATGCCCGCCGCCCCGCTGTCAGGCGGAACGTCGCG
>CAXICP010000217.1:0-6054 GCA_964022595.1 uncultured Salipiger sp. | reverse complement strand
GTACCGCGGTGGAGGTGCTGCGGCCGGGGTTGATGACGATGCCGGCGTCGTCGCGCAGCACGTCGATTTCGGCGCGGGTGGTGCCGGTCAGCAGGCCATCGACCTGATCGATGCCCACCTTCAGATCCTGCGTCACCAGCGCGCCCGTTGCGTCGAAAAAGCCCGAAGCAAAGGTATAGCCGCCCGTGCCGTCAAAGGTCAGCGCGCCGCCCAGGTCGCGCTGGGCCAGCGCGGCAAAGGCGGACAGATCGTCGATCTGCGCCTCCCCGGTAAAGCCCGCGCCGGCGACGCTGCCGTCTTCGCCCTTGGCGGCGGTCAGAACGCCGTCCATCCGCAGCCCCCCGGGGCCCGAGGCGGTAAGGTCCAGCGCATAGGCGGCCTCGCCTTCCTGCAAGGTGCCGCTGGCCGACAGCGCGCCGCTTGCGCCGGCCTGCACCAGCGACAGGTCGGGCAGGGTGATGTCGAATTGCCCGGTGCTTTGCCCGGTGGCCAGCCGTCCGTTGGCGTCCAGCCGGATCGCCTGGCCGTCGATCACCGCTTCGCTGATCGACAGGCCGGATTCGTTGCGCGCGGCGGCCAGATCGACCGACACCTCGCCCGTGAGCAGCCCGTCAAGCTGCGCCGTGCCGGTGATCAGATCGGTGGTGGTGCCGTTCGCGGTCAGGTCGAACCGCCCCGAGACGGGTTCGTAATCGCCCGCGATGGCAAGGTTCGCCGCGCCGCCCAGGGTGCGGTTCGCAAGGCCCGAAAACCGGTCCAGCCCGTCGATGCTGGCGCGCAGATCGGGCGAAACCGTCGGGTCTGCGCCCTGTACGAGCCCGGTGAAATCGACGCCGCCTTCGATGCGGATGCCGGCGCCGGTCAGATCGATGCCCGAAAGGGCCAGCGGCGCGCCTTCCTGCCAGTCGAAATCCAGCTGGCCGGTCAGCCCGTCGCCCGCCGCCTGCGCAAGCGAGGCATCGGCAAAGTCCAGCCCGGCGACATCCAGCGTCATGCGGCCCGCGACCTGCCCCGGAAGGGTCGTGTCGGTGTTGGGCGACAGCGTGCCGGTCACGTCGATGCGCGCCTCGTTCAGGGTCATGTCGGGGCGCTGGATGCCGCTGGCCAGCACCGACAGCAGCAGATCGTCGCCCTGCGCGCGATCATAGCTCAGCGTGAGCGTCGCGGCGTTCAGCCGCGTCGTGTCAGCGGCAAAGGGAAGCGTCACCGGCTGCCCGTCCTCGGACCCGATGCGCCCGTCAAGGTCAAGCGCAAGGGGCCAGCCGTCGGCGCCGATGCGGATGGTGCCGTCCAGTTCCATCTGCGCGGTGGTCAGGCGCAGCCTGTCCAGGTCCAGCGCGCCCGAGGCCTGCCGCGTGCCGCTGACCGTCAGCGCCTGGCTTTCGCCCAGGATGGCGCGTTGTTCAGCTGGCAGGAAGGGGCGCAGATCGCCGGAAAGGTCGGCGGCAAATCGGCGCCCGCCGTCTTGGGTGCCGCGCATCGTCACCTGGCCGGTCAGCCGGTCGGTCCCGTCCGAGGCAAGCCGGATGTCGGCGCCGAAATCGTCCAGCGGCCCGTCGCCGCGCAGTTCAAGCCGCAGGGCAGGGGCGCCGGGCAGGCCAAGCCGCGTTGCCAGCAGCCCGCCCGCCGCCTCGTCCAGCGTCAGGTTCAGCGAAAGCTCTTCGGTTTCATTGGCATAGCTGCCCGCGATCTGCACGGAATCCGAACGATCATCGATGCGTTCCAGCGACAGCTCGACCGACCCGTCGCCGCCCGCAAGCTGCGCGGCGCCTTCGATCCGGGCGGCCAGCGCCTCGCCGATCACGGGTTGGCCCAGTTCCAGCCGGTCGATGGCAAACCGCCCGATGTTCACCGAAACCGGCAGGTCGGGCAGGGAAAACGATGTCCCCGATGCCTCGGGGTCGGGCAGATCGTCGTTGCCCCCCGGCAGGCGGTCGATCGCCAGACGTTCGGCGGACAGTTCTTCGACCTCGACCCGCCCGGTCAGCAGCGCCGTGCGCGACCAGTCCAGCGTGGCGTTTTCCAGCGTCAGCCAGATGCCCTGGTCATCGGCGATGGTCATCCGTTCAAGCGTGGCCTCGGAACTGAGCGCGCCGCGAAAGCCGGCGACGTTCACGGTCATCCCGTCCGAGGACAGCGCGTTTTCGATCAGCCGCTCAAGCGCGGTGCCGCCATCGTCGTCGTCCTGCGCCCGGGCGGGCGCGGAAAGGCACAGCAGCAGCGGAAGAAGAAGAAAGAGGAACCGTTTCAAAATGACTGACCTATGCCGATGTAAAGTTGCACGCCCTTGCCGGTGTCGCCCGACGTGGGCCCGGCCACGTCGACGCGCAGCGGCCCGATGCCGGTCTTGTAGCGCAGCCCAAGCCCCGCGCCCGAATGCCAGTCGCCATCGCCCCCCGGGGCGCTGCCTTCGCCGATGAACCCGGCGTCGGCAAAGGCCACCACCTGAAAGCTTTCGCCCACGTCCTGGCGCAGTTCGCCCGACAGCCCAAGAAAGCTGCGCCCCCCGGTTTCGTCGCCATCGCCCAGATCGACGGTCAGCGACTGGTAGGGCTGGCCGCGCACGGACCCGGCGCCACCCGAATAGAACAGGTATTCGGGCTGGGTGTCTTCCAGTTCGGGGCCCATGACGGACCCGATCTGCAACCGCCCGGCCAGCACCGTGCCCTTGTCCGCGCCCAGCCCGTAATAGCCGCGCAGGTCCGAATAAAGCCGCGCCCCCGAACCCGCGCCGGTCAGGTTCACGAAGGGGGTGACATCGGTGTCCGCATACCAGCCCGAGCGCGGATCAAGATCGTTGTCGCGGCGATCCCACGTCAGCGACAGCGGCACCGTGAACAGCAGGAAGTCGCGGTAGCCAAGATCGTCCTCGACTTCGGAATAGCGCAGCCCCAGCCCAAGCGAGCCGGTCAGATCGTCGGTGAACCGGCGCGACAGGCCGGCAGACAGCTCGGCGCTGTTGGCAAGGTAGGCCGGTTCGTTTTCGGACGACAGTTCGAACTGGAAATAGGCGGTTGTGTCCGGGTCCCAGATCGCCACGGCGGCGGGGACTTCCAGCCGCGCCGTAAGGCTGGCGTCGATCTGGTCGGTCTGGTTCGAGATGTCCGACACCTCGGCATCCACGCGAAAGCGTTCCGCCCCGCCAAGGAAGTTGCGGTGCAGCCAGTAGGTGGTCAGCGCCAGCCCTTCCAGCGACGAGATCTCGGCGCCAAAGCCGATGCGGCGGGGCTTGGCATCTTCCACGCTCAGCAGCATGTCCAGCGAGCCATCCGCGCCGGGGTTTTGTGCCTCGCGCAGGGTAACGGTGCTGAAGGCGCCGGTTTCGGTCAGGCGGCGGACGGCGTCGTCGACCTCGTCGGGGTCGAATTGCGCGCCGGTGGGAATGCCCGCGATGCGGCGGCGGGCGGCGCCGCGCACCTCGCTGTCGGTGATGTTGCGCAGCCGCCCGAAGGTCAGGCGCGGGCCGGGGGCGATGTCCATCGCCACGTCCAGCCGGCTGCGGCGGTGATCTGCGGTGACCTGTTCGCCCGCGACGGCGGCCTTGGCGTGGCCAAGCTGGCGCCAGCCTTCGACCTCGGCATCGGCGGCGTCGCCCACGACCCCTGCGCGCGCCACCTCACCGGCGGCGAACCCGCCCGGCAGTTCGGTGCCCGGGGCCAGCGGCGCGACCCGGGTCTGCCCGAAGTCGAAACGCGGCCCCTGATCGATCCGCACCACCACCTTGCCGACCCGGTCGGGCGTGTCCAGCAGCGGGATCTCGGACGCCTCGCGCCCGTCGATGGTGATGCTGACCGCGCCGCCGTAATAGCCCGCATCATACAGCGTTTCCGTCAGGATGCCGTAATCGGACAGCGCCGCGGCAAGGATGTCCTGCCCGGTCACGCGGTCTTCGTTTTCGGCGGCGGACAGGGCGGAATAGGCCTTGATGTCGGACCGCAGGTCCTCGTTCATGCCGGGCGTGGAATATTCCAGGTCATCGAGGGCGGCGGCGGGGCCGCAGGCCAGAGCGAGGGTGATGCCGAGGGCGGCATGGCGGCGCCAGGGGGTCACTGCGATCGTCCTTTGTGGGGCCTTGGAAGGCACGGCGCGCCGGGACAGGCGCGGCCTTTGAGTCTAGGCCAGTGATAGGCCCATTTCCAGCGCCGGGGCGAAGTTATCGCACGGGGCCGCGCCGCCATCGCGCCGGCGCGGCTTCGGCGACACAGGTGCAGGTCTTGCCTGCCATCGCGGGGCGAAGTATCCCTGCGCGGCGGGGCTTTCCCGCGATTTCCACGCAGCGGACCGACAGGAGGCGCCATGCCTGACATCATCGTGATCGGCGCCACCCCCGCCGCACCCGGCGCGCCGGCGATGTCGTCGAAACGCGCACGCACCGGGTCGGCGGCATGACGGTCTATGTCACCGGAAGCTCGGGCGTGCTGGGCTTCGAGATCCTGTCGCACCTGCACGATGCCGGGATCGCCGCCAGCGGCGTGGCGCGCAAGCCGCTGCCGCTGCGCAACGGGCAGCTGCGCCAGATCTCGACCCCCGAGGTGCTGCGGGCGGGCTGGCTGCCCGGCCGGGCCGATGCCACCATCGTCCACTGCGCCGGGCTTGCCAGCCCGCGGGTGCATTTCAACGAATTCGCGGAACTGTCGCGGCGCGATATCGAACCGCAGCTTCGCTTTGCAGAACTGCTGGTGGCCAAGGGCTGGCGCGGGCACATGGTGTACCTGTCTTCGGCCGGGGTCTATGGCGATGCCGATCGCCTGCCCATCCCCGAACACGCGCCGCTGGCCGCCAAAAGCTGGTACGCGCTGCAGAAGATCGCGGTCGAACAGGGGCTGTCGCTGCTGGCGCAACGCCACGGGTTCCGCCTGACGATCCTGCGGGCGGCCAATGTCTATGGCGCGGCGGCGGCGGGGCCGACCTTTGGGGTGGTGACGATCCTGCTGGACGCGCTGCGCACGGGCAAGCCGTTCAGGATGCTGGGGGGCGGCACGTCGCTGCGCGATTACATCCACGCGTCGGATTTCTGCGCCGCGATCGAAAGCTGCTGCCGCAGGCCGCCGCCGGGGCCGGTCACGGTGCTGAACATCGGCAGCGGCGAGGGCACGTCGCTGGCGACCCTGACCGACCTGCTGCCGCGCATCGCGGGCGGGGCGCTGAACATCGTGCACCAGCCGCAGGAAGAAGAGGTCGCATCAAGCGTGCTGGACATCTCGCGCGCCCGCGCGGCGCTGGGCTGGGCCCCGGTGGTCGACCTGCAAGAGGGGCTGCGCCGCACGGTGGCGGTCACGCGCTAGGCGCTCAGTCCTCTTCGAAGGGGTCCCATTCGTCTTCGACCTCGGGCAGGGCTTCGGCCACGGCGGCCTGGCTCATGGCTTCGGGGGTGCGCACGCTCAGGATCTCGGCCTCGGGAAAGACGGCAAGCGCCGCCTGCACCAGCGGGTGTTCGGCGGCCTCGGCCTTGAGCGCGAGTTCCTCGGCGTGTTCCTTTTCATAGACCGTGGGCGCCTCGCAGCCGTTGACCAGCGTGACCGCCCAGCGGTTGCCGGTCCAGCGTTGCAGGGCGCTGCCAAGGCGCTGGGCCAGATCCGCCGGGGCGCCGTCCGCCGGGGTGAATTCGATGCGCCCCGGCTGGTAGGCGGCAAGGCGGACGTGGCGTTCGATCTGCGCCTGCAACAGCCCGTCGCGGTTGGCGCGGACCAGTTCGATCACATGTTCAAAGCTGGGAAACCGCGCCAGCGCCTGTTCGGGGGCAAGCGCGCGCACGGCATTGCCCTGCTGCGCGACCGGCCCCGAGGGCGCCGCGTGGGTCGGCGCGGGGCCGCCCATCGCCGTGGCGCCCGCCGCGCCGGTGGGCGCCGCCTGACCGCCGGGGCCGGGGCCGGGCGGCGGGGGCGGGGGGGTATCCTGCAACTTGCGGATCAGTTCCTCGGGCGAGGGCAGTTCGGCCACGTGGGTCATGCGGATCACCGCCATTTCGGCGGCCATCATGGCGTTGGGCGCCTGCGCGACCTCGTCCAGCGCCTTGAGCAGCATCTGCCACATGCGCGTCAGCGCGCGCATCCC
>CAXICP010000216.1:0-6060 GCA_964022595.1 uncultured Salipiger sp. | reverse complement strand
GACGCGATGAAAAAGCCCTGACCATGCGCGCATGGCCGAAAAACGTGACGCAGACAAAGGACTGACAGGATGAAGGCGCTGGTGCTCGAGGAAAAGGGCAAGCTGAACCTGCGGGATATCGACATCCCGGCAAAGCTTGGCCCGCGCGACGTGCGCATCCGCACCCACACGGTGGGGATCTGCGGGTCGGACGTGCATTACTACACCCCCGGCAAGATCGGCCCCTTCGTGGTGGACCAGCCGATGGTGCTGGGCCACGAGGCATCGGGCACGGTGATCGCCTGCGGCGCCGAGGTCACCGGCCTGCGCCCCGGCGACAGGGTCTGCATGGAACCGGGCATTCCCGACCCGGACAGCCGCGCCAGCAAGCTGGGCATCTACAACGTGGACCCGGCGGTGACCTTCTGGGCCACGCCGCCGGTGCATGGCTGCCTGACCCCCGAGGTGATCCACCCCGCCGCCTTCACCTACAAGCTGCCGGACAGCGTCAGCTTTGCCATGGGCGCCATGGTCGAACCCTTTGCCATCGGCATGCAGGCGGCGCTGCGCGCGCGCATCCAGCCCGGAGACATCGCCGTCGTCACCGGCGCCGGGCCGATCGGCATGATGGTCGCGCTGGCCGCGCTGGCGGGGGGCTGCGCGCGGGTCATCGTGGCCGACATGGCCCAGCCCAAGCTGGACATCATCGGCGCCTATGACGGCATCGAAACGGTCAACATCCGCGACACGCCGGCGGTCGATGCGGTGGCGGCGGCAACCGATGGCTGGGGCGCGGACGTGGTGTTCGAATGTTCGGGCGCGGCGCCGGCGATCCTTGGCATGCACACGCTGGCGCGCCCGGGCGGCGCCGTGGTGCTGGTGGGCATGCCGGTGGACCCGGTGCCGGTGGACATCGTGGGGCTTCAGGCGCGCGAGCTGCGCGTCGAAACCGTGTTCCGCTATGCCAATGTCTATGACCGGGCGATTGCGCTGATCGCCTCGGGCAAGGTCGACCTTGCGCCGCTGGTGTCTGCCACGCTGCCCTTTGACGATGCCATCGCCGCCTTTGACCGCGCGGTTCAGGCGCGGCCCTCGGACGTCAAGCTTCAGATTCGCATGCCGGAGTGACGCTGGGGCAGGGGCGCGCTTTTGCGAAAATCGTGATTTGATCGAAGGCGGGGCGGCGGGTATCCAGTCCGCGTTCCCGCGCGCGCCACAAGGCGGCGTCGGCGAATCCCCGCAGACCCGTTCACGATCCAGAGGCGCCGCCGCAATGCGAACGCTGACCGCAAAAGCCTTGTGCGCCGCCGCTCTGGCGCTTGCCCCCCTGCCCGCCGCGGCGGATGAAATCGCCCTGCGCGAGGCGCTCAAGGTGGGCGCATCGACGACGCTGGGCGCGGACATCGCGGCCCATGAGGTGGCACTGGGGCAGGTGATGGACGGGTTCGGCCGGGTCAACCTGCACGGCAACGGGCTGTTCCTTGCCACGCATTCGGGCGAAAACACCGCCCGCGCCTGGGCCGCGTTTCACATGAACGATTACGCCGGCGATCCGCGCGGCGTCAGCCGGCGGCTGCTGCTGGGCTACGATCTGCCGGTGATGCGCCGCAGCCGGCTGGGGCTGGTGGGCAGCTTCGGCACCGCCGATCTGGACACCGGCGCGCGGGTGCAAAGCCGCACCTTTTCCTTTGGCCCCTATTTCAAGACCCGCATCGGCAAGCTGCTGCGGATCAAGAGCTGGGCCAGCCTGTCGCGCCCGGTCTATCGCTATGCGCGCGGCAGCACGCGCGCCACGCGGCTGGGGGCGGGGGCCAGGGCGCGGCTGGAACACACCTATGGCAATGTCAGCCTGCGCGGCGCGGCATCCTTGCGGTTCTCGCATCAGGTGATGCCGGGGCGCAGCCGGCTCAAGGCGTTCCAGATCACCAAGCTGGACAGCACGCTGACCACCCGCGCCACCTTCTACCCCGAGGCGCCGCTGCGCCCTTACGTCGATTACGGGCTGACGCAGGGGCGCTGGACCAATGACGACAGCCGGGGCGATTACAGCGCGCAGACGCTTGCCGCCGGGCTTTTGTGGGAAAAGCGCAAGCATTCGGTGTCGGTGCAGCTGGACGGGCGGCGCGTGTTCGACCCGGCGCAGCCGCTGCAGCTGTCGACGAACTACCGCCTGAGCTTTTGACCCGCGCGGCTGGCCCCCGCCCGATTGACAAACCCGCGCCGCGGCTCAACAACCGGGCCATGGACCGCACCCGCCTTGATGACCGCGACATCGCCATTCTTGCCACCCTCTCGCGCGAGGGTCGCATCGCCAAGACCGAACTGGCGGCGCGGGTGAACCTGTCTCCGACGCCCTGCTGGGACCGGATGAAGCGGCTGGAAAAGGCCGGGCTGATCGTCGGGTACAGGGCGGAAATCGATTTGGCCGCGCTGGGGCCGCATGTGCAGGTCTTTGTCACGGTCGAACTGGAAAGCCACAAGGCCGAAAGCTTTCAGCTGTTCGAACGGGTGATCGCGCGGATGGACGCGGTGACCGGCTGCTGGGCCATCGGCGGGGGGTATGATTACCTGATGCAGCTGGTCACCCGCGATGTGGCCACCTTCCAGGACCTGATGGACGGGCTGCTGGAAAGCCGCGCCGGGGTGCGGCGCTATTACAGCTACATCGTCACCAAGCCGGTCAAGGCCGACCCGCCCGCGCTGGGGCTGCTGCGCTAGGTTTCCCCGCCCGGGCGGCGCAAAATCAGAGGAATCCTCGGCCCGGGGCCGCGCGAACAGGCAAACCCTCTGGCCGCCTCGCGCCATGCTGGTTCCGACAAAGGAGCCCCCCATGACCGACATGACCGCTGGCCTGACCCCTTGGATTCGCGACACCTCGCTGCTGTGCGAAAGCGGCGATTTTCCCGGAAATGGCCGCCTTGCGGTGCGCGACCCCGCGACAGGCGCGCTTGTGGCGCAGGTGGCGCTAAGCGCTGCGACGGGCGCGCGCGCCGCCGTGGATGCCGCCCACCGCGCGTTCGATGGCTGGGCGCAGATGCTGCCGCAGAACCGCGCGCAGATCCTGCACCGCTGGCACGATCTGATGATGGCCGCCAAGGAAGACCTTGCGCGCATCATGACCGCCGAACAGGGCAAGCCCATTTCCGAAGCGCGCGGCGAAATCGACTATGCCGCCAGCTTCGTGCAGTTTTACGCCGAAGAGGCGCTGCGCCCCAATATCGAAGGCGTCACCAGCCATCTGCCCGATGCGGAAATGGAACTGTGGCGCGAACCGGTGGGCGTTGCCGCGCTGATCACCCCGTGGAATTTCCCCTGCGCGATGATCACGCGCAAGGCCGCCGCCGCCCTGGCCGCGGGCTGCACCGTGGTCATCCACCCGTCGGCGGAAACGCCGCTGTCGGCGCTGGCGCTGGCGCAGCTGGCGCGGCGCGCGGGCTTTCCCGATGGCGTCATGTCGACCGTCATCGGCGATGCGCCGACCATCGTGGGCGAATGGACCGCCGACAAGCGGGTGCGCGCGTTGTCCTTCACCGGCTCGACCGAGGTGGGGCGGCTTTTGTATCGCCAATCGGCGGACACGGTCAAAAGGCTGGTGCTGGAACTGGGCGGGCACGCGCCCTTCATCGTCTTTCCCAGCGCCGATCTGGACCGCGCCGTGGCCGAGGCGATCAAGGCGAAATTTGCCACCTCGGGGCAGGATTGCCTTGGCGCCAACCGCTTTTACATCCACCGCGATGTCTATGACGCGTTCTGCACCAGGTTCGCGGCCGCCACCGCCGCGCTTCGCCTCGGGCATGGGCATGACAACCCCGACATCGGCCCGCTGATCAACGAGCGCGCCATCGAAAAGCAGCGCAGCCAGGTGGCCGACGCGCTGGCCAGGGGCGCCCGGCTGCTGACCGGGGGCAAGGTCGATGCGCAGGGGCCGCTGTTCTTCCAGCCCACCGTTCTGGCCGACGTGCCCGACAGCGCGGCGATCATGTCCGAGGAAAACTTCGGCCCCGTCGCGCCCCTTACCCCCTTTGACACCGAAGAAGAGGTGATCGCCCGCGCCAATGCCACCGAATACGGGCTGATCGCCTATGTCCACAGCCAGGACCCGCGCCGCATCTACCGCATGACCCGCGCGCTGCAATTCGGCATGGTCGCGGTCAACCGCACCAAGGTCACCGGCGCGCCGATCCCCTTTGGCGGCACCAAGCAATCGGGGCTGGGGCGCGAAGGCGCGCGCCAGGGGCTCGAGGCATTCACCGACATCAAATACGTCTGCCGCGACTGGGGCTAAGGCCCCGAGAAAGGAAAACGACAATGCTTAGAAACGACATGCTGGAAAAGTGGGATCGCGACAGCTTTTTCCACCCCTCGACGCATCTGGCCGAATTCGCCCGGGGCAACGCGCCGCAGCGGGTGATCCGCACCGCGCAGGGCTGCCATATCGAAGACCGCGACGGCACCCGCCTGCTGGATGCCTTTGCCGGGCTTTACTGCGTCAACGTGGGCTATGGGCGCCCGGAAATCGCCGACGCCATCGCCGAACAGGCGCGCGAGCTGGCCTATTACCACGCCTATGTGGGCCACGGCACCGAAGCGTCGATCACGCTGGCCCAGATGGTGCTGGACCGCGCCCCCGAAGGCATGAGCAAGGTCTATTTCGGCATGTCCGGGTCGGATGCGAACGAGACGAACATCAAGCTGGTCTGGTATTACAACAACATCCTTGGCCGCCCCGAAAAGAAGAAGATCATCTCGCGCTGGCGGGGCTATCACGGATCGGGGCTGATGACCGGCTCGCTTACGGGGCTTGAGCTGTTTCACCGCAAGTTCGATCTGCCGCTGTCGAACGTGATCCACACCGAGGCGCCGTATTATTTCCGCCGCGACGATCTGGACCAGACCGAGGAACAGTTCACCGCCCATTGCGCCGCCGAGCTTGAGGCGCTGATCCAGGCCGAGGGCCCGGACACCATCGCGGCCTTCATCGGCGAGCCGGTGCTGGGCACGGGCGGCATCGTGCCCCCGCCGGCCGGCTACTGGGATGCGATCCAGGCGGTGCTGAAAAAGCACGACATCCTGCTGATCGCCGACGAGGTGGTCACCGGCTTCGGGCGGCTTGGCACCATGATGGGGTCGGACCACTACGGCATCAAGCCGGACCTGATCACCATCGCCAAGGGGCTGACATCGGCCTATGCGCCGCTGTCGGGGTCCATCGTGGGGGACAGGATGTGGAAGGTGTTGGAACAGGGCACCGACGAAAACGGCCCCATCGGCCACGGCTGGACCTATTCGGCGCATCCCGTGGGGGCCGCTGCCGGGGTGGCGAACCTTGCGCTTATCGACAAGCTGAACCTCGTGGATGCGGCGGGGCGCACCGGCGCCTTCTTCAACGCGGCGCTGCGCGATGCGCTGGGGGATCACGCCAACGTGGGCGAGATCCGGGGCGAAGGTCTGATGGCGGCGGTGGAATTCGTTGCTGACCGCGACGGGCGCAAGTTCTTCGATGCCTCGGAAAAGGTCGGCCCCCGGGTCGCGGCGGCGCTGCTGGAACAGGGCGTCATCGGGCGCGCCATGCCGCAGGGCGACATCCTGGGCTTCGCCCCGCCGTTCTGCCTGACCGAAGACGAGGCCGGCGAAGTCGCATCCAAGACCGCAAAGGCGGTGGCCCAGGTGCTGGGCTGACGCCGGAAAAAGGGGGGGCGCGGTGCTGCGCCCCCCCCGCAGCGTTACGGGCGCAGCATGATCTTGCCGCCGCGCCCGGGCGTCAGCGCGGCCTTCATCGCATCGGCGCTGCGCGACAGCGAATAGCTGCCCCCGGTTTCCAGCGGCAGATCGCCGCGGGCGGTCGGTTTCCCGGGGGCCAAGAACGTCGGCGGGTTCGCCGAAACGGTCGTGGATGGCAGCGAACATGCTGGGGTTTCCTTTCATTCGGGGGTGTCGGCCCCGTCGGGGGCAAGTTGTGCAGAGGTTTCGGCGTGGGCCATGCGCAGCGGCGCGTCGCCCTGCGCAAGCTTGGCCAGAACGGCGGCGCCCAGCCAGTTGGCGTAAAGCATCCGGGCGGTCGTTTCGGCATCGTCAAAGCGT
>CAXICP010000215.1:0-6073 GCA_964022595.1 uncultured Salipiger sp. | reverse complement strand
CCAGCCCCCGCAAGCGCGCCGGGCGCAGCTAGGATGCCTTGAACGACCCCTTGCCGGCGGTCGGACCCGGGGCGCAGCCGGGATCGATCTGTTCGAAACTGCGCTCGCGCACCGTTTGGTTCACGGACGTGTCGGTTTCGTCGGCGAATTGCATCGAGCTGATCTTCCACCCGGTTTCGCGCCGCAAAAGGACAACGAAACCAAGGTACTGTTCATCCGCAAGATAGGTGCCCTCGCGGATGTAGCGCGTCTCGTAGGTTGCCGACAGCGTGTCCGCATCGACAAAGGTCGCTTCAAGGCAGCGGCGCACCATGTGGGTCAACCGCTTTGCCTTCAGACGTTCGATGAAGGACAGGCAGACCGCCCGCATTTCTTCTTCCGTCTCGACGACGATCTTGTATTCCATGGTTTCAAGGGTGCAGGGCAGGTCGCACCAGTCGAGCGTGCGTTCGATATCCCCGGCAATCGTGGCCTCGCCCTGACGGTCTAGGAAATCCTGAACGACCCGATGCGCTTCATCCGGTGTCATTCTCGGGGACCTCCACAACAACTTCGACGGCAACTCACTTTGAAAACAGCCTCCGTGCAGATGAAAAAAAGTGCAAGCCCTAACCTGTATCACGCTGGCCGGGCGCGTTGAGTTCAAAGGATGCATCGACATCCGTTAACGGGTTGTCACCCGATTTCGAATAAGCGGGATGTTGCGCAAGCAGGGCGACACGGCCAAAGTCGGGGGGACCGGTCGGGCAAGGTTGCCCTTGGTATCTAGTGAATCTGGACGAGTGAATTGAACAAGGTCGAATCGCGTTCCCGGAACCTGTCGGGCAGTCTTGCCGCAGTGATCCGAAAGCTTCGCGCGCAGTTCCTGCTGCTCGCCTTTGTCGTGCTGTTGCCGCTGGTTGCCTATGTGGGCTGGCTGGCTTTTGAAGAGCGGCAGAATTCCCTGGATGCCCATTCCGCCGAGGCGCACGCGCTTGCGCAGGACCTTGTGGAGGCGCAGCAAAAGCTTGTCGCGGATACGCGCACGCTGCTGAGGGCGATCGCCATCACGCCCGTGGTGCGCGACCCGTCCAGCCCCGAATGCGGGCGCTACCTGTCGGCGCTGCTGCCGCTTGAACCGAACTACGTGAACCTTGGCGTGCCCCGCGCCGACGGACAGCTGCTGTGCAACGCCTTGCCGCTGGCGGGGCCGGTGAACGTGTCCGACCGCCCCTATATCCGCCGCGCGCTGGATGACCGGGCCTTCAGCATCAGCACCTTTCAGGTCGACCGGGCCGTGGGACAGGTGACGGCGAATTTCGCCTATCCGGTCTATGACGGCGCGGGCGACGAGCGGCCCGTGGCGGCGGCCGTGGCGGTTGTCTCGCTTGACTGGTGGAACAACGCGCTGGCCAGCGCCGGCCTGCCACCCGGAAGCGTCGCGCATGTGGTCGATTCCGAAGGCACGTTGCTGGCCCATTACCCCGCGCGGCCCGACCTGATCGGCAAGCCGATCGCGGGCGCCGCGTTCGATCCGGATGGCGCGCGCCGGGTGTATGACCAGCGCGCGCTTTTCGACACGGACGGGCCCACCGTGACCATGACCATCGGCATCCCGGTCGATGCCGGAATAGCGCAAGCCAATGCGCGCGGCCTGATCCGGCTGGCGGTGCTGACGCTTGTGGTCTTCGCCATCTGGGCCATCGCGTCGCGCCGGTTCGAACGGTCGATTCTGCTGCCGCTGCGCATCGCCCAGGCCGAACTGCTGGACCTTGAAGGCGATTCCGGCGCGGCGAAACGGCTTCTTGCCAAGGGCGCCCTGAAACACCCCGAGGTGGGCCAGTTCGCCCAGAACGTGCGCGAGATATGGCAGCGTGGGCAGCTGGCGCAGGACGCCGAGAAGCGCGCCGTGCGGCGCATGCAGGCCCTGCTGTCGGCGCTGCCCGACCTGTTTTTCCATCTCGACCGCGAAGGGCGGCTTCTCAGTTTCCACTCGGGCGATCCGGCCAATCTTTACATGCCCCCCGAGGATTTCGTCGGCCGGCGCATGCAGGACGTGCTGCCCGAAGGCCAGGCCCGCGAATTCGACCTGCAGGTCAGCCGCGTCAGGGAACGCGATGAACTGATGGTGTGGGAATATCAGCTGGATATCCAAGGCGAGACAAAGGATTTCGAAGCCCGGCTTTGCCCGGTCGAAGGGTCGTCCGATGTGCTGCTCGTCATCCGGGACATCACCGCGCGACGGCAGTCCGAACGCCAGCGCATGGAAGCCGAGGAACAGCTTCAGGGGGTCATGCAGAACATCCGCGGCGTGGTCTTCACCGCCACCGTGCCGGCGGATTGGTCCGGGCCAGGACCGCAGGACAGGGTGCGGTTCATCAACCCAGACGTGGTGCCCGGAATCTGGGAAATCGCCCCGGACGTGCTTGAATCCAACCCCGCCGCCGGGTGGGATCTGTGCGACGACCCGGATACGGCCAAGGCGCTGATCGACGATCTGGCCGACTCGATTCGGCAGGCGCGGCCCTGGCATTCGACCTGGTCCATCACCACCCCAAGCGGCAAGCGCAAATGGCTGGAAGGCTACGGCAATTCGACCCGGCTTGAAGATGGCGGCGCGCAGATGGTCTGCATGATCCTGGATGCCACCGAGGCGGTCTTGCAGGAACAGGAGCTTGAGCATCAGAAGGAACTGAACCGCCAAGCCCAGAAACAGCAGGCCATCGGGCAGCTGACCGGCGGGGTTGCGCATGATTTCAACAACCTGCTTGCCGTGATCATGGGCAACCTGGAACTGCTGCGCGACGAGGAAACCGTTCCCGACAGGATCGCCTTCATCGACGCCAGCATCAACGCCACGCGGCGCGGGGCGGACCTCACGCGATCCATGCTGTCCTTTGCGCGCAAGGCGCGGCTTGATCCGAAATCGATCCGGCTGAACGCGCTGGTTGCCGAAACGCGCAGCTGGGCTGGACGCATCATGCCCGAAAACATCGAAATCGAAACCTCGCTTCCCGCCGATCTGTGGGAGATCGAGGCAGATCCGTCTTCGACCGAGGCGGCGCTGCTCAACCTGATCCTGAACGCGCGCGACGCCATGCCCGGGGGCGGCAGGCTGACCATCGAGACGGCGAATGCCCGGATCGAGGAAAGCTACACGGATTCGCGCAAGGCCAGGATCTCGCCCGGTAATTACGTCATGCTGGCGGTGTCCGATACCGGCGAGGGGATCGCGCCCGACGCCCTGCCCCGCATCTTCGAGCCGTTCTATACCACCAAGCCGCCGGGCGCCGGTTCGGGGCTGGGGCTGTCGATGATCCAGGGCTTCATGGAACAATCCGGGGGCACGGTGCAAGTCTATTCCGAACCGGGCACCGGCACCACGTTCAAGCTGTATTTCCCCAGCAGGCAAGCGCCGGCGGAACCGCACCCGGACCCATCCGTTCCGGACGCCCCCGGGATCGGGCAGCCCGCGGATATCCTGCTTGTGGAAGACGAAGACGAGGTGCGCGCGGTGCTGGCAAAGATCACGTCGAAGGCCGGGCATCGCGTGACCGTCGCCGCATCGGGCGACGAAGCCTTCGCGCTGTTCCAGGCGCGCCCCGGTTTCGACCTGGTGATCACCGACATCGTCATGCCCGGCAAGCTGCAGGGCACGGGGCTGGGCAAGGCGCTTCGCGAGCTGCGCCCCGACCTGCCGGTGATTTACATGTCGGGCTATGCCAGCGAGGCCACGGTGCATGGCAACGGCTTGCGCGCCGAAGACATCCGGCTGATGAAACCGGTGCAAAGGCATGACCTGCTTGCCGCGATTTCCAGGGCGCTTGAGCCGTAGGTCATCCCGAACCCTGGCGCTGCGGCGCCCCGCGACAATGCCGGCGGCGCCAGATCACCGCGCGCCGGTCGGTGCGCGCGCCCCGCTGTCAGACTTCAGCTGTCACGTTCCATGATCCATTCCACCTCTGGCGCCGGGACGAACCGCCATTTGCGCAGCGGCCCGGCCATGACGTTCAGGTAGTACATTTCGAACCCATAGGGCGCGCCGCAGGGGTGGTGGCCGCGCGGCACAAGCACGACGTCGCCGTCGCCGACCGCCATCGTCTCGTCAAGCGTTCCATCGTCGGTATAGACCCGCTGGATGCCGAAACCCGAGGCCGGGTTCAGGCGGTGATAGTAGGTTTCTTCAAGGTAGGTGATGCGCGGGAAATCATCCTCATCGTGCCGGTGGCTTGGGTAGGATGACCAGTGCCCGGGCGGGGTGAAGACCTCGGTCACCAGAAGGCTGTCGCAATAGTCTTCGTTTTCCATCGCGATGTTGTTGATGTGGCGCGTGTTGGTGCCCTTGCCGCGTTCGGTGAGGGTAATGCCGTCGGGGCCGATCCGGCGCGCTTCGTGCCCGCCCTGCCCCGGCGCCGAACAGACCGCGATCACGCAATCGGTCGTGGCGCTTGCGCACCAGTCGCTGCCGCCGGGCAGGTACAGGCAATGCGGCGGGGACTTTTCGAAGACATTCATGCGCTCGCCCAGTTCGCCCCAATCCTGCCCGGCGCCCTTAAGGGTCGCCTTGCCCTCGACCATGACAAGGATGACCTCGCGCTCGCCGGTGGTTCCCGACGCGCTGTCGCCCGCGCGCAGGCGGTGAAGCGCAAAGCCGACATAGCGCCAGCCGGCGGTTTCGGGCGTGATGCGGTGCACCTCTCCGTGGGTGCCGAAAGGTTTGCGGAGCAGCGGGGATGTCATGTCGCGTCTTCCCTGGTCTTGTTTTGCGTGGCCGCGCGGGCGGCAAGTGTTTCGGGGTTCCAGATCACGAAAAACTGGTAGCCGCACCAGAGGCTCGCGGCGCCGAACAGGGCGGCCCAGCCGGGCGCCCCGATCGACAGTTCCACAAGCACCCAGCCAAGGGCCAGCGCCGTGATGGCGATGCGTCGCCAAAGCGGCGCAAGTCGGGGGCTTTGCAGGTCGAACATGCGCCCTACGCCTGCACGCGGTCCACGACGTCCAGCCCCGCGCGGGCGCAAAGGGTTCGGATCGTGTCGTAGCCCAGCCTGGATGCCGCGTAGGGGGCGACCTTGGCCGGGTCCTGTTCAGCTTCGACCACGATCCAGCCCGCGTAACCCATGCCGGCCAGCCGGTCGGTCACGGCGGCGAAATCGATGGACCCCTCGGCGTCGCCCGGAACGGTGAAGGCGCCCGCGATCACCGCGTCAAGGAACGACCAGTCCTCGGCCCGGGCGCGCGCCGCGATGTCCGCCCGCACGTCCTTGTAATGCACATGGTGGATCCGGTCGCCCCAGCGATCAAGAGTGGCAAGCGGATCGCCCCCGCCAAAGACCAGGTGGCCGGTGTCGTACAGCAGCGTGACCTCGGGGCTTGACCCTTCCATCAGCCAGTCGATGTCATCGGGGTGTTCGATGATCGCGCCCATATGGTGGTGATAGGCCAGCGGCAGCCCCTTGTCCGCCATCCATTTCGCGATTTCCGAAAGCTTGCGCCCATAAGCCATCACATCGTCGCGGCCCAGCCTCGGGCGGGCATTCACCGGCGTGGCCCGATCGCCCTGCACGGTGTTCGAACATTCGGCGTAGACAAGGCAGGGCGCGCCCAGCGCGGCGAACTGTTCCACCTGCTCGGTGATCGCCGCCTCTTCGGCCGCGATGTCATTGACCAGCAGGTTGCCCGAACACCACCCGCCGCAAAGCGCCATGTCGTGGCCTTCAAGAAAGCGTTTCAGCCCGGCGGTATCAGCGGGCATCCTGCGGCCACGCTCGACCCCCATGTAGCCGATTTCGCGCGCCTCGCGCAGCGCCTGTTCCATCGTGTAGCCGGCGGTCAGGTCCGGCAGGTCGTCGTTCTGCCAGGCGATGGGGGAAATGCCGATCTGGACGCTCATGATCTTGTCCTCTCTGTCGGGCGCCTGTTGCGCCGTGCGGGATCTGGAATTGCGCCCCGCATGCAAGGGAGGAAGCCTGCGGGGCGCGCGGGGGGCAGCGCGTCAGTTGATCGCGCGCGCCCGGACCCGTGCGTCATAGGCGCGGCGCTTGTCGCGCACCTCTGCGCGGGCCGAAACCTCGGGGACCGCCACGTCCCACCAGTG
>CAXICP010000214.1:0-6104 GCA_964022595.1 uncultured Salipiger sp. | reverse complement strand
GCGCGCCCGTGAACTGCTGGACATCGTCGGGCTTGGCGCCGATGCGGCCAGCCGCTATCCGCATGAATTTTCCGGCGGTCAGCGCCAGCGCATCGGCATCGCCCGCGCGCTTGCCATGGACCCCGAGCTGATCATCGCGGACGAGGCGGTGTCGGCGCTGGACGTGTCGATCCAGGCGCAGGTGCTCGACCTGCTGCGCGAGCTGCGCGAAAAGATGGACCTGTCGATCCTGTTCATCACCCATGATCTGCGCGTCGCCGCCCAGCTGTGCGACCGCATCGCTGTGATGCAAAAGGGCAAGCTGGTCGAAATCGGCACGGTGCATGACATCTTCCTGAACCCGCAACAGGATTACACGAAACAGCTTCTCGCCGCCGTGCCCGGCGCGGATTGGGACAATCAGAAGGTGCCCGCATGACCCGGATTCTTGGTGTTGCCACCTGCGCGCGCGTGGACGTTGCCGAACGCTTCGTGCCGCTGTTCGAACGGCTGGCGCCGGAACTTGACCTGCGCGCGCCGCAGGATATCGACCGCCCCGAAGACGTGCGCTTCATGCTGACGTTTGTGCCCGGCGACGATGCCTTCACCGCCTATCCCAACCTTGAGGCGGTGTTCAGCATCGGTGCGGGGCAGGATGCGATCGACGCCTGCCCGTCGCGCCCGGCGGGCCTGCCGGTCTACCGGCTGGAAGATCCCGATCAGGCGCTTCAGATGGCCGCATTCTGCGCCTTTCACGTGCAATGGCACCAGCGCGAGATGTTCGCCACCCGCGCCGCGCAGGCCCGGGGCGAATGGCTGCGCAAGCTGACGGGCCTGTCGCCGCAGGCAAGGCGCATCGGGGTGATGGGCTTTGGTCATATGGGCCGCGCGGTGGCGCGCGGGCTGGTGTCGCTGGGCTATCCGGTGCTGGGCTATGCCCGCCGCATGCCCGATCCGGTCGAACCGGGCGTGACCCATTTCACCGAAGGCCAGATGGACGATTTCCTGTCGCAATCGGATATCCTTATCAACGTGCTGCCGCTGACGGCGCAGACGCGCGGGCTGATCGACGCGGATTTCCTTGCAAAGCTGCCGCAGGGCGCGGCGCTGATCCACGTCGGACGGGGCGGGCAGGTCGAACCGCTGCCCACGGACCACCCGTTCTGGGCCCACCCGAAGGTCTTCATGACCCCGCACAACGCCTGCATCCCCACCCCCGAGGCGGTGGTGCAATCAGTGCGCAGCCGCATGGTTCCCGAACGGTGCAAGGCGGTGCAGGCATGAGCGATCTCAACACGCTTTCGGCCCGCGAACTGGCCGCCCGCATTCGTTCCGGCGCCCTAAGCGCCGTCGACGTGGTGGGCGAAACGCTGGACCGCGTGATCCGCATGAACCCCAAGGTCAACGCCATCGTGCAGAACTGCGGCGCCGATGCCCTGGCCGAGGCCGAGGCGCTGGATGCCCGCATCGCCTCCGGCAAGCCGGTAGGGGCGCTTGCCGGCGTTCCCGTGACCGTCAAGGTGCTGTCGGACCAGAAGGGCTATGCCAGCACCAATTCGTGCCAGATCTACAGCGACGTGATCGCCACGCGCGACAGCCCGTTCCTGCGCCACATGCGCCAGCAGGATGCCATCGTCATCGGGCGCACCAACACGCCGGCCTTTTCCTATCGCTGGTTCACCACCAATGATTTCTACGGCGCGACGAAAAACCCCCACAATGATGCGCTGACCGCTGGCGGTTCGTCCGGCGGGGCAGGGGCTGCGGTGGCCACCGGCATGGGGCATATCGGGCATGGCACCGACATCGCCGGGTCGATCCGCTACCCGGCCTTTGCCTGCGGTGTGCAGGGGCTGCGCCCCACGCCGGGGCGGGTGCCGATGTTCAACCACTCGGGGCCCGATCGGGGGATCGGCGCGCAGATCATGGCCGTGTCCGGCCCGCTGGCGCGGCGCGTCGACGATTTGCGGCTGGGGCTGGAAGGCATGGCCGGCTATGCCCCCGATGACGTCTGGAGCGCACCTGTCCCGCTGATCGGCCCTAGCTATCGGCGCCGCGTGGCGCTGGTGACGCATCCGGGCGGCATCGACACCGACCCGCGCATCGTCGCCGACCTTGAACGCGCCGCGCAGATGTTCCGCGACGCCGGCTGGCAGGTCGATGTGCCCACCGCCGTGCCCGACATGCGCGAGGCGCTGGAAATCCAGGTGGATCTGTGGCTGTCGGACGATCACGCCGCCAAGATGGAAGCGGCGCAGCGCGAAGGCGACGCGGGCGCCATCGCCCTGCTGACCCATTACGCCGACCGCGCCGCCGCCATCGACGTTGCCGCCTTTGGCGCGCTGTTCACGCGCCGCGCGGCGCTTGTCCGGGCGTGGCGGGCGTTTCTGGCCGACTACCCGGTCGTGCTGATGCCCAACTGCGCCGAGCTGCCATTCCGGCAGGACCAGGACCTGGAAGGCAGCGACATGATCGCGCATCTGTGGCAGGTGATGCTGCCGCAGATCGCCATTCCGGTCCTTGGGCTGCCGGCGATTTCCATCGCCTCGGACGTGCTGGATGGCGTGCCCTCGGGGGTGCAGCTGGTCTGCCCGCCCTGGCGCGAGGATATCTGCCTTGAGGCGGGCGAATTGCTGGAACGCGGCTTCGGCTTTCCGGCGCTGGTAAGCCGATAGCGCTTGACAGATGCGGCCCGAGGCCCCATTTGCGGGGCTGACGCCGCGCTGCCGCGTGAGCTGGCCGCGCCCCTCGGGACATGTTCCCGGCATGAGCGCATCGGTGTCGCCCTCACGGTTCCCCATCACGCAGGGTTCTGGACGCGAATGGCCGGCAGGTCGCGGGACACGCCCGCGCCGCCAGAGGTCAGCGCGACACCCTGACCATGCCGCCCCGCAGCCGGGGCGGGTGGCGTCATGCCGTGACCCGATCCCGGACACGGCCCGCAAAGGATAAGATTTGTTCGACTTCGACATGCTCGGCCTCGCGCCTGCCCTCACCGAGGCCCTTCAGAAGAACGGGTTCAAGGAACCCACCCCGATCCAGAACCAGGCGATCCCGCTTGCCCTTGAAGGCCACGACGTGATGGGCCTGGCACAGACCGGCACCGGCAAGACGCTGGCCTTTGGCCTGCCGCTGATCGACGGGCTTCTGGCCCAGCCGGGCAAGCCCGCGCCCAAGGCGGTCAAGGCGCTTGTGATGGCTCCGACCCGCGAACTGGTCAACCAGATCGCCGACAGCCTGCGCCAGCTGACCGATGGCACCAAGCTGCGCGTCGGCACCGTGGTGGGCGGGCAGTCCATCAACCGCCAGATCAACTTCCTGACCCGCGGCACCGACATCCTTGTCGCCACGCCGGGCCGCCTGATCGACCTGATGGACCGCGGCGCGGTCGATCTGTCGACCGTGCGCCAGCTGGTGCTGGACGAGGCGGACCAGATGCTTGACCTCGGCTTCATCCACGCGCTGCGCCGCATCGCCCCCAAGCTGGGCACGCCGCGTCAGACCATGCTGTTTTCGGCCACCATGCCCAAGCAGATGGAAGAGTTGTCGTCGGCCTATCTGACCAACCCGCGCAAGGTGCAGGTGTCGCCCCCGGGCAAGGCGGCCGACAAGGTCACCCAGTCGGTGCATTTCATCGACAAGAACGACAAGCCGGCCAAGCTGCGCGAGATCCTGCGCCAGGACATGAACGCGCTTACGCTGGTGTTCTCGCGCACCAAGCATGGCGCCGAGCGGCTGATGAAGGGCCTTGTGGCCGACGGGTTCAACGCCGCGTCGATCCATGGCAACAAGAGCCAGGGCCAGCGCGACCGCGCCATCAAGGCGTTCCGCGACGGCACCATCAACGTGCTTGTGGCCACGGATGTGGCGGCGCGCGGCATCGACATTCCCGGCGTGGCCTATGTGGTCAACTTCGACCTGCCCGAGGTGCCCGACAACTACGTTCACCGCATCGGCCGCACGGCCCGCGCCGGGCGCGAGGGCGAGGCGATCGCCTTCTGTGCCCCGGATGAGGGCGATCTGCTGCGCCAGATCCAGAAGTTGATGAAGATGGACATCCCCGTTGCCAGCGGCGAAGCGCCCGCGGAAGTGGCCGGCGGTGGCCAGCGTCGTCGCGGCGGCGGCGGTGGTGGCGGACGTCGCGGTGGCGGCGGTGGCGGCCCGCGCGGCGGCCAGGGCAAGAGCGGCAAGCCGTCCGGCCCCAAGTCCGAAGCGTTCGGCAAGCCGGGCACGACCGGCCCGCGCGGGCGTCGTCCGCGCCGCAAGGCAGCCTGAGCCGCACGGCTTTCAGCAGGATAGGTCGGCCCGGGAACCCGATGGTTCCCGGGCCGTTTTTCATTCAGGCGCGGGCGGCCCCGGGCATCGGAAATCCGGGCCGATCAAAGATGCGATTCTTCGGAACGCTGCGCGACGCGCCGCTTCAGCACCGCCTCGCGCCATGTGATGAAGGCGACCGCGCTCATGATGACCAAGCCCCCCGCGACGACCCAGGGATCGACCGCTTCGCCAAAGAACAGCGCCCCCAGCAGCACCGACCACACCAGTTGCAGGAACGTCACCGGCTGCGTCACCGTCACGGGCGCCGCAGCAAAGGCCAGCGTCATGGCGTAATGCCCGCCGGTCGCGAAGCTGGCCACGCCGAACAGGATGAACAGATCGCCCAGCGACGGCGTCACCCAGACCACCGCGGCAAAGGGCGCCAGCCCGATGGTCACCGCCACCGACAGCAGCGCCACCACCATCGCCGGGCGCAACTCTCCCGAGATGATCTTGGCGATCAGGTACGAGATCGAAAACAGGAACGCCGTGCCGAGCATCGCGAAATGGCCCGGATCAAGCGTGCGGAAACCGGGTCTCAGGATGATCAGCGCGCCGGTAAGGGCCGCGACGATGGCAAGGATGCGCCGCAGCGCCAGCCGTTCGCCCAGAAACACCACCGCCAGGATGGTGACATAGACCGGCGTCAGGTAATTCATCGCCGTGACCTCGGCCAGCGGAATGCGGGTCATGGCGAAGAACCAGCACATCACCCCCAGCGTCTGCACGGCGCCGCGCAGCGCCGACAGGCCCATCTGCCGGCGGGTCAGGCGCAGCGCGCGCAGATCTCGCCACGCGGGCAGCAGGAACACAAGGCCCAGCAGGTAACGCAGAAAGGCCGATTCCGCCGCCGGAACGCGCCCGGCCAGCAATTTGACCAAGGCGGTGACCGACACAAAGCACAGCCCCGTGACCATCATCCATGCGATGCCCCTGACCGGGCTGGAAACCGTTTGTGACATGACGCGCAGACTTAGCCGGGGCTTTCGCCGGTGCAAGCGCAAAGCGCCCTAGGCGCCCATCACCAGCCGCGCCGCGATGGCCCACATGGTGACCCCGATCGCAAGATCCAGCCAGCGCCAGGCGGCGGGCCGGGCAAAGACCGGCGCCAGCGCCCGCGCGCCGTAACCAAGGGCAAAGAAGAACAGGAAAGAGCCGGACATCGCCCCGATGGCGAAGGCTACCTTGTTGTCGTAGGATGACGACACCGCCCCCAGCAGCATCACCGTATCAAGGTAGACATGCGGGTTCAGCCAGGTCAGCGCAAGGCAGCTGAGCATGGCGCCGCGCAGCGATCCCGCCGCCGCCCCCGCCGCCAGCCCCTGTCCGCCGCGCCAGGCCGACAGCAGCGTGCGCGCGCCGTACCACGTCAGAAAGGCGGCGCCGGCCCAGCGCATGGCGGGTTCCAGCCAGGGCAAGGCGCCGGTCACCGCGCCGAACCCGGCCACGCCCGCCGCGATCAGCAGTGCATCGGACACGGCGCAGACCGCGCAGACCGCGAAGACATGGCTGCGCATCAGCCCCTGCCGCAGGACAAAGGCGTTTTGCGATCCGATGGCGACGATCAGGGAAAGCCCCAGGGCCAGCCCCGCGAAAGCTGCGTGCATCTGCGTGTCTCCGTGCCGTGGCGTGCCAAGGGGGGCTAGCACGGAGGGCATCGCAGGCTCTAGCGCAATCCGCGCAGGCGCCGGGTTTCGCGCCCGCCCTTGCGGCGCCGCCCCCGGTTGCCCCGCCCCGCCCGACGCCCTAACACTTGCGCACGCGGCCCCGCAGGCCCGCGACAGGACAGGCCACCGCCTGAAAGACGC
>CAXICP010000213.1:0-6119 GCA_964022595.1 uncultured Salipiger sp. | reverse complement strand
TCCTGCCAGAAGCGGCTCATGATCGGCTGATCGGGCACGGCGCAGCTGTCGCTGGCGCATCGCGGTGTTTCGGGGGATCCGAAACGGCCCTACCAGGTGGCGTTCTCGCTGGGCAAGACCTGGTACGGGGGCGAGGAATACACCGAATTTTCGGATCTTTCCGGCGCGCAATCCTGGTCACTGGGGGATGGCAGGGCCGTGGTGCTCAGCGCCGGGCTGCGCGAGGATGGGGCGCTGGATACGCGCTCGGCCGATTCGCAATCCTGGCGCCTTGGGGCCGGATGGCGGCAGGCGGTCGGCGCGGCGGGCCACCGGCTTAGCCTTGATCTGACCCGTTCGGCGCGCCGATCGGATCGCGATTCGCTGGATTACGGCAGCTGGACCGCCGGGGCGCGGGTCGCGCTGGGCGAACCCGTGCTGGGCCTGGGCGTCGAATTCGGCCTTACCGCCACCGCCCGCGACTATTCGCACGGGCCGGTCGCGGGGCAGGGGCGCGCCGACACCACCGTCGAAGCCGAGGTCACGGCCACGTTCAGGGCGCTCGATTACTACGGGTTCGTGCCCACGCTGACGCTGCGGGGCGAGCGGACGGAATCCGATTACGGCCAGTATGACGCCGACGCGATCGGGCTGAAACTGGGGTTGCGTTCGGCGTTCTGACGCGACGGGGTCGACATCTTCGCCCGGCTCTCTAGTCTTTCCGCGACAACGAACGGAAAGGAGCATGCCCCATGGGCATCAGGTATCTGCACACGATGGTCCGGGTCAAGGATCTGGACGCCTCGCTGGCCTTCTACAAGCTGCTGGGTCTCAAGGAACGGCGCCGCACGGAAAGCGAAAAGGGCCGCTTCACGCTGGTGTTCCTGTGCCCGCCCGACCAGGATGACGGCACCGCCGACGTGGAACTGACCTGGAACTGGGATGGCGACGACGGGCTGCCGTCGGATTCGCGCCACTTCGGCCATCTCGCCTACACCGTGCCCGACATCTACGCGATGTGCGAAACGCTGCAGGCGGCCGGGGTCACCATCAACCGCCCGCCGCGCGACGGGCACATGGCTTTCGTGCGCTCGCCCGACAACATCTCGATCGAACTGCTGCAACAGGGCGATGCGCTTGAACCGCGCGAACCCTGGGCCAGCATGGAGAACGTCGGGCATTGGTAGGCGCGGCGGCGCTTCGGCTGGCGGCCTGGCTTGCCCTTGGTCTTGCTCTTGCGCCCGGGGCCAGGGCCGAAGGGTGCCGGCTTGCGCTGCTGCTTGCGCTTGATGTGTCCTCTTCGGTGGACGAAAGCGAATACCGCCTTCAAAAGGAAGGCCTTGCCGCGGCGCTGTCGGATGACGACGTGCGCCGCGCGCTGCTGGACGGGAACGGCCCCGTCGCCCTTGCGGCCTATGAATGGAGCGGGCGGCGCCAGTCCACGCTGGTGCTGGACTGGGTGCTGTTAGACAGCGACGCCGCGCTGGCCGAAGCAGTCGGCACCGTGCTGGCCGCGCCGCGCAGCCACGACCGGTTTCCCACGGCGATGGGCTTTGCGCTGGGCTACGGGGCGGGCCTTCTGGAACGTGCCCCGGTGTGTGATCGCCGGGTGATCGACGTGTCGGGCGATGGCATCACCAACGATGGGTTCCGCCCGCGACAGGCCTATGCGAATTTCCCCTTCGACGGGGTGACGGTGAACGGGCTGGCGGTGCTGGGATCGGACCCGCGCGTGGTGGAATATTTCCGCGGAGAGGTCGCCCACGGCCCCGGTGCCTTTGTCGAAGTGGCTGAAGGCTATGCGGATTTTCGCCGGGCCATGACGCTCAAGCTGTTTCGCGAACTCAACGACATGATCGTCGGATCGCTGGTGCCCTGACCGCGCCCGTTCTGCGCGGCGATGAAATCGGGCGCCGCCCCGAATGCGGCATTGTGTCGCGGCGATTCCGTGCTAGCCTCTTCCCCGAGGAGGAACATTCATGACACTTTACCTGATCGGCCTGTTTGTGGGCCTTGTGATCATGGCGCCGCTGATCGTGCTTGCGCTTTATGCCGGCACGCTTGGGCGCAAGGGGGAAACGGTTCCCGCGCCCGCGCGCGACATCCGCCCCGGACTGCGCGTCGTCGCGGGCGGCGCCGCGCGCTGAACACCCCGCGCCGCGAGTCCCGCCAAGGAGGGCGGGCTATCGCGGCGCTGGCATATGTCGGAAATGCTGAACGGGGCTGCGGCCTGCGGGCCGGTGCGCTTGCATGGGAAGCGGCAGCGCGGCATGGCCCCTGCGCACCGAAATGGCCGGGGATGGCGCGCCGATCGCCCAGGCATGTGCCGCGGCGGAAAACACCGCCGCTGGCAATCTGATATCAGTAGATGTACCGGATCTGATCGGTCCAGAACCGTTCCAGCCGGCGCAGCCCGTTGTTGATCACGTCCAGCCCGTCAAGGTCGATGACGTTGCGCCCTTCAAGCCCTTCGGAGTGACGTTCGAACAGGGTCTGCACCGTATCGCGGACCTCGCGACCCTGCGGGGTCAGCTTGACCCGCACCGAGCGGCGGTCGATCTCGCATCGCTGGTGGTGCATGTAGCCCATTTCGACCAGTTTCTTGAGGTTGTAGCTGACGTTGCTGCCCTGGTAGTAGCCGCGCGATTTCAGTTCGCCCGCCGTCACCTCGTTGTCACCGATGTTGTAGAGAAGCAGCGCCTGAACGGCGTTGATCTCGATCATCCCGGTCCGCTCGAACTCGTCCTTGATCACATCGAGAAGCAGCCGGTGCAGCCGTTCGACCAGCGACAGCGTCTCTAGATACCCGGCCATGTAACCGCTTAGCGGCTTGTTGCCCATGGAGGCATGAATGCTCATAACCGTCTCCGCCTTTTTTCCATCTCAGGCAGAATTCGGGCATAAAAACCAAGATTGCGTTAAATCGCGGCGGATTGTTGGAAAACTCACGGGGCGCAGGCGGTTGCCTTTATGTCCTCGATCATGGCGCGCAGGTTTTCGGGGGCGCTCGCCTGGCCGGAAACCCACTGGTACAGGTCCTGGTCGTACTGTTCCAGCAGCGCCTCGTAGGTGTCGAGCGCGCGGGCGTCCATGTCCGCCAGCCGGGCATCGGCGTAGCGCACCAGGATGATGTCCATTTCCTTGATGCCGCGCCGCATCGATCGCATGCGAAGACGCTTGAGACGGTGTTCGGGCAGCTCATCGGCGGGCGGGACGGTCTTGGGGATCTGGAACTGGGTCATGCGGTGTCCTTCAGGATCTGGCGCAGCGATTTTTCCAGCCGGGCCAGCCGGTCCTGCGCGGTCTTCATCTGGGCGCGAAGCTCGCGGATGTCCAGCAGGGCCTCGCGCAGATCCTGCGGCAGCACGTCCGGAACCGCGTCGGGGCCGGGCACGCCGTCGCCTTCGCCGGTGAGCAGCCAGGCCACCGAAACATCCAGCAGCCCCGCCAGCGTCTGAAGCCGGTTGGCGCGCGGTTCGGACAGATCGTTTTCCCAGCCCTGCAGGGTCTTGGGCTTGACGTCCAGCCGGCGGGCAAGCGCCTCTTGCGTCATGCCGGCGGTTTCGCGCGCCGCCGCGACCCGATCGCCGAAGGTGGCCGTGTCGGGGCCGTACCAGTCATCTGTCATCGCGCGATCCTCGTCAGTTCAGGGCCCCGGCGGGCAAGCCGCTTGAACGGGTGCGGGGGGCACCCTATGACAGTCGCAAGATCAATACAAACGGTGCCCCCCATGGCCTTTCTGTCCGATACCCTTGCCCGCGTGAAACCATCGCCCACCGTCGCGATGACCCAGCTTGCGGGCGAGCTGAAGGCGCAGGGGCGCGACGTCATCGGGCTTAGCGCCGGAGAGCCCGATTTCGACACGCCCGACAACATCAAGGCCGCCGCCATCGCCGCCATCGATGCGGGCAAGACGAAATACACCGCCCCCGACGGCATCATCGAGCTGAAGCAGGCGATCTGCGACAAGTTCGCGCGGGAAAACGGGCTGACCTATGAGCCCTCGCAGATCAGCGTCAGCACGGGGGGCAAGCAGGTGCTGTACAACGCCTTCATGGCCACGCTGAACCCCGGCGACGAGGTCATCATCCCCGCGCCCTACTGGGTCAGCTATCCCGACATGGTCCTGCTGGGGCAGGGCACGCCCGTCATCGTCAAGGGCCGGGCCGAGCTTGGCTACAAGGTCACCGCCGATCAGATCGAGGCGGCGATCACCCCCAACACCAAGTGGTTCCTGTTCAATTCGCCCAGCAATCCCACCGGCGCGGGCTATTCGCGCGCCGAGCTGAAGGCGATCACCGACGTTCTGCTGCGCCATCCGCATGTCCATGTGATGTCCGATGACATGTACGAACACCTGGCCTATGACGGGTTCGAATTCTGCACCCCCGCGCAGGTGGAACCGGCGCTGTATGACCGCACGCTGACGGTGAACGGCGTCAGCAAGGCCTATGCCATGACCGGCTGGCGCATCGGCTACGCGGGCGGCCCTGCCAAGCTGATCGCGGCCATGCGCAAGGTGCAGTCGCAATCGACCAACAATCCCTGCACCATCAGCCAGTGGGCCGCGGTCGAGGCGCTGAGCGGCCCGCAGGATTATCTTGCCCCCCGCGCCGATGCCTTCAGGCGGCGCCGCGACATGGTGTGCGACAGGCTGAACGCCATCGAAGGCATCACCTGCCCGGTGCCCGAGGGGGCCTTTTACGTCTACCCGTCGATCAAGGGGCTGCTGGGCCGAACCTCGGCAGGGGGCAGGGTCATCGCCGATGACGAAGCCTTCGCAACGGCATTGCTGGAAGAAACCGGGGTGGCGGTGGTGTTCGGCGCGGCCTTCGGCCTGTCGCCCAATTTCCGCATTTCCTATGCGACTTCGGACGCGGCGCTGGAAGACGCCTGCGCCCGGATCGCGGCCTTCTGCAAGGGGCTGACCTGACGCCCGGCTCAGACCGGGGCGGGGCGCAGGCGCATCCTTCCGTAGCCGATCCAGAAGCTGGCCCAGGCGGCAAAGCCCGCAAGCTTCAGCAAATCCTCGGTGGCATAGGATGAATCCCCCAGAAGATCGAAATCGGTCACCACGGACAGGCCCATGAACACCAGCGCGGGCCACAGCCCCGCCGCGCCGCGCAGCCCGCATTCGCGCAAGGTGAGCACCAGAATCGCCACCCCCAGCACGGCGTAGATGGCCATGAACGCCGCTTCGGGCAGGCCGGTCAGGTGGGGCAGGGCGCGTTCGTGCAGCATGAACTGATCGTCGATGGCCATGGCCAGCGACAGCACCGCCACCAGCAGCGCAAGGCCCCGGCGGGCCTGCACCGTCAGCGCGGTCATCAGCGCCACCGCCCCCGCCGCGACCAGCAGCGACACCGTAAGCCAGGTGACGCCGCCCGCCATCGACGGCAGGTCGAACGCCGCCGCCACGTCGCGCAGCACATCGCCCGAAGACAAGCCCTGGTCCTTGCCGATCTCGATCAACACGCCGCCCATGGCCGCCCCGGCAAATCCGATGGCGGTGGTGATGGCGGCGAATTTCCCTGCCGAGAATTCGGGTTGGGTGGGCGTTTGCCTGCGCTGCGCTGGTGTCATCGTGCCTCCGTTGGCTGATTTTGCGGGATCGTTCCGGAAAGGCGCCCCAAAAAGCAGCTTTCGCGCGGCAAGGCCAGTGACAGATGCGTGAGCGATTGTCATGGAACCGACGCCGATGTTGCGCCTTTCGCGAAAGGTGCCGGGCTTGCCTTGGTTTACGCGGGTGTCGCAGCGTCACAAGGTTCTGGCCCTTCCGGCCTTGGCAAGACCCCAAGGGCCGCGTATACGCGCGCCCTGAACCAATCGCGGGGATCCGGACATGCAAGGCAGCGCCAATCTCAACATCATGATCAAGGCGGCACGCAAGGCGGGCCGGTCCCTGGTCAAGGACTTCCGCGAGGTCGAGAACCTTCAGGTCTCGATGAAGGGGGCAGGGGATTTCGTCAGCCGCGCCGATATCGCGGCGGAAAAGATCCTAAAGGAAGAGCTGCTCGGCGCGCGGCCCAACTATGGCTGGCTGGCCGAAGAAGGCGGTTCCGAGGACGGCGTCGACCCGACGCGCCGCTGGATCGTCGATCCGCTGGACGGCACCACCAACTTCCTGCACGGCATGCCGC
>CAXICP010000212.1:0-6119 GCA_964022595.1 uncultured Salipiger sp. | reverse complement strand
GATCGTGGTCATCGACCCGTCGTGGCCGGTGTTCATGGCCTGCAGCATGTCGATGACTTCCTCGCCCCGGGTTTCGCCCACGATGATGCGGTCGGGGCGCATCCGCAGCGCGTTCTTGAGACAGTCGCGCGGGGTGACGGCGCCCTTGCCCTCGACGTTGGGGGGGCGGCTTTCCATGCGCCCGACATGGGACTGTTGCAGCTGAAGTTCGGCGGTGTCCTCGATGGTCAGGATGCGTTCGGCGTCGTCGATAAAGGATGACAGTGCGTTCAGCGTGGTGGTCTTGCCCGACCCCGTCCCGCCCGACACGATGACATTCAGCCGGGTCGACACGGCGGCCTGAAGATAGACGGCCATTTCCTCGGTGAAGGCGCCGAAGCTGATCAGATCGTCGATCGACAGCTTGTCCTTCTTGAACTTGCGGATGGACACAAGGCTGCCATCGACCGCAATGGGCGGCACCATGGCGTTGAAGCGCGACCCGTCCGCAAGGCGCGCGTCGACATAGGGGTTGGATTCATCGACCCGGCGCCCGACGGCGGACACGATCTTGTCGATGATCCGCATCAGGTGGCGTTCATCCTTGAACACCACGTCCGAGGCCTGCAGCTTGCCGCCGCGTTCCACGAAGATCTGGTGCGGCCCGTTCACCAGGATGTCCGAAACGCTGTCATCCTTGAGCAGCGTTTCCAGCGGGCCAAGGCCCTTGACCTCGTCATAGAGTTCCTGATTGACGGTCTGCCGGTCCTCGCGGTTCAGCACGATGCCCTTTTCCGACAGGTTCTCGGACACGATGGCGCCGATTTCCTCGCGCAGGTCCTTTTCCGTGGCAGCATCGATCGCGGCCAGGTTCAGGTTGTCCAGCAGCACCCGGTGCAGTTCCAGCTTGATGTCGCCCAGCCGTTCCTTGCGCTTTTTCTCGCGGTCCTGCGGGGCGGCATCGACCAGCGCGGCGATCTTGGGCTTGCGCATCGACGGCGCCTTCGCCTTGGTCTCGGCGGTGGGGGCGGGGGCCGGTTGCGCGGGGCCCGGTTCCCTTGCTGACGGCTTCTTGTAGCGGGAAAACATGTCGCGCGCTCCTGGTCAGGCGGCTTCGGCATCGGCAAGACCGATGCTGTGAAGTTCGGCGGCAAGCTTGGCGATATCCTTGCGCAGGGGGTTCTTGGCCGAATGCACGGCCAGCGGTTCGCCATGATCGCAGGCGGTGGCCACCTGCCGCCCGCCATCGGGAAGCTGCAGGTCAAGGTTGATGCCAAGGCTTTCGGACATGCGCCTGATCCGGCTCTTGCCCTGAAGGTCGGTGAACTTGGGGCCACGGCTGACGGCAAAGCGCAGCTTGTCGAAGGGCAGGTCTTCGGCCTGCATCGCCCGCTTTAGCCGCAGCGTGTTCTGGGCCGAGCGCATGTCCAGTTCCAGCAGCGCAAAGCAGACCTGCGCCTGGGTCAGCACGGTGTCGGTCCAGCCCACCAGCGTCGAGGGCATGTCGACGACGACGAAATCGAAATGCTCGCGCGCCACGTCCAGGATCTTGCGGATCTCGGCGGGGCCGACCAGGTCCAGCGGGATCACCTCGGACGGCGATGTCAGCACCTGCAGCTTGTCGCCATGGGTGACAAGCGCCTGCCCGAAGCTGTCGCCATCCATGGATTCCACATCCGACAGCAGTTCCATCACCGCATCGCGGCGGGGCAGGTCAAGATAGGTCGCGACCGACCCGAACTGCAGCCCGAAGTCCAGCAGGCACACGTGCGGGGCGTTTTCCTTGGCGACGGTGGCCAGTTCCCAGGCAAGGTTCACCGCAAAGGTGGTCGCCCCGCAGCCGCCGCACATGCCCTGCACGGCGATCAGCACGCCGTCGCCGCCCCCGCTGAGCTTGACGCCATCGGCGGCGCGGCGCCCGTATTGCGGCCCGTCGCTGCTGCGCGCCCGCTTGAGCCGGGCGACGGCGGCGCGCAATTCGCCTTCGGGCAGCGGGTAGGGCACGAATTCATCCGCCCCGCCGCGCAAAAGCTGGTGCAGGGCGGCGGGCGTCACGTCTTCGGCGATCAGGATCACCTTGACCCGGCGGGCCTTGGCGGCGGCGATCACTTCGGACAGCAGGGCTAGGTCGTCTTCGTCTTCCTCGTCGATGGCCAGGGCGACGAATTCAAGCGCCTCGGCATCGGGCTGGTTGAGAAAGCCAAGCGCCTCGCCAAAGCCAAGATCCCCCCAGCCTTCGCCAAGCAGCGCTTCCATGTCCTCGATAAGAAGATCGAAATTCTGCACGTTCCGGCTGATCGTGCAGGCCACGATCGGGGCGGTGTCGGTATGCAGTGCGGACATGCTCGTCATTGCCTCTTAATCCTGTCGCTTCACGGGAACGGGACCCGAAGGCGCGAACAGCAACAGGCCCGGCGCAATGCCTGGCCGGCTGTCCGGTGTTCGGTTCCGCCCGCGTCGAGTTCTACCCGCGCGGGGTTCCCTTCTGGTGAAGATCGCTTGGAATATGGGCAACATTTTGGCCGAAAAGCCAAAACTATGCGGTATCGCCGGACGGTCGCGGCGTCAAAGGGGCGGTTTGCCCCTTATTCTTCGGACGTCGACAGCCCGCCAAGCGTGCTCGCCGGCTGGGCGCTGTTGATGTATTCGCGGTACACGACTTCGGCATAGCGCCCGTCCAGCACCGTCGGGTTGCCGTTCACGAAGCCCGAAACCTCGGTCACGGTGCGCCGGTTGCGCCGCTCGCGCGCGGGGGTGGGAATCAGGGGCCGGGTTTCGCCGAAGGACACCACCGCTTCAAGCCGCGAAGCCGATATGCCCTGCGCGGCAAGATAGGCCACAACGGCGCGGGCGCGGGCCATGCCCAGCTGCTTGTTGTAGGCGTTCGGGCCGGTCAGGTCGGTGTGTCCGTAGACGCGAAAGCGCACCTCGGGGAACTGGCGGATCCAATGCGCTTGCTGGCGCAGGGTGGCCTGCGCCGCCGCGTCCAGAACCGCGCTGTCATAGGCGAAATTGACGGTGGTCGGCACCTCTGCCGCAAAGCGCCGCCCCAGGTCCATGGCGTAGGACTGCGGGTTGCGCATCGCCTGGGTGTTCTGCATCGTCGCGTTGCCGAAATCGCCGCCGTCGGCGATGGCGCCCGCCTCGTTCAGGAACTGGCTGTAAAGAGGGTCGACCTGCGGGCCGGCGCAGGCTGCGGCAAACCCGAGGGCGGCAAGCGCCACGCTGTTCCTGATCATCTTCCGGGGCCCTCGAATCGTCTTGTGGTTTCGGCGTGTCACGTCAGTCCATCACATAGCCATAAGAGCCGGTGAAATCCTGCCTTGCAACTTCGGCCGCGCCGCCGCTGCTGGGGCGCCGGTTCCCGCCAGAGGTCTTGCCGAACAGGAACAGCTCGGATTCCGTGGGCGGTTTCACCCGGTCCGTAGGCAGCGCAAGCACCTGGCCGCGGGTGGGGCTGACAAGATGGGGCGTGACGATGATGACCAGCTCGGACTGCTCGCGCTGGTATTCGGCGCTGCGGAACAGCGCGCCCAGAATGGGAATGTCGCCCAGCCACGGCACCTGGCCGCTGAGGTCGGTGAAATCGTCCTGAAGCAGCCCCGCGATGGCAAAGCTTTCGCCGTCGCGCATTTCCACGGTGGTGGAAATCTCGCGCCGGCGGAAGGCATCGACCGAAATCGAATCCGACGTGATGCCGTTCGCGCTGTCGATCGACGACACCGCGCCGGTCAGTTCCAGGTTGATGAGGTCGCCGTCGACCACGCGGGGGATGAAGTTCAGCTCGACGCCGAAGGGCTTGTATTCGATGGTGACCACGCCGTCGCCCTGGCTGACGGGAATGGGATATTCGCCGCCCGCAAGGAACTTGGCCTCTTGCCCGGACAGGGCGGTGAGGTTCGGTTCGGCCAGCGTGCGCGACACGCCCTTGTTTTCCAGCGCTTCCAGCAGGATGCCCACGGCGACGCTGCCCGCATCGAAGCCCAGCAGGGTGGCGCCCTGCGCGCCGGACGTGATCTCGACCGATTCGCCAAGCGCGTTCGACCCGTTCAGCCAGGTGCCGGTTTCGGTTTCCAGTTGCGTGTCGCCAAAGATCGACCCCGACAGCGCCAGCGACGAGCCAAGCGTCTTGGCAACCGACCGCTGCATCTCGGCAAAGCGCACCTTGAGCATGACCTGCTGCACGCCGCCCACCGTCATCAGGTTCGACACCCGTTCCGGGGCGTAGCGCTGCGCCAGGTCCAGGGCGCGTTGCAGTTTCTGGGCGCTCGACACCACGCCGGACAGGACGATGCCGTCGTTCGCGGTGCGCACCTCGATCTTTTCGCCGGGCAGGATCTGGCGCAGCCGTTCCTTGAATTCGGTGATGTCGGCGGCGACAAGCACGTCGACATTGGTGATCAGCTGCCCGTTCTGGTCAAGGATGGTCAGCGTGGTGATGCCCGGGGTCTTGCCCAGGACATAAATCGTGCGTTCGGACAGCGACGAGATGTCGGCGATGGCCGGGTTGGCGATGGAAAGCTCGGCAAAGGGCGTGTCGCTTTCGACCACTACGGCGCGGTTCATCGGAACGTTCAACACCCGTTCGGTGCCGGTCTGCACCACGCGCAGGTTGTCGGCCACGGCGGTCTGCGCCAGCGGCGACGCGCCCAGTGTCAGCCCCAGCAGGGCAGCCTTCAGGATCTTGTCGAATGTCATGTGACCTGCCTCTCGATCACGCCTCGGGTGCAGATCTTGTTTGCCTGCTTTCGGGGACTGTGGGCCAGTTTGCCTTTTTTTGCAAGAATCAACGGCTTCGGCCCCGGGGCTTATGTGGGGATCGGGCAACAGCGCCCCTAGTTCGGGCAGGGGATCGGAATATCCACCACCTCGGCGCCGCGGCGCACGCGGGTGTTGCAGATCTTGGGCGCGGCCTGCTGGACGACCTGTACCTGTTCGCCAAGGCCCAGCAACTGGCGCTGGTCCATCTCGATGGCCTCGGCGACGCCTTCTTCGTTGACCGCCATGAGCGACAGCGACAGCCGTCCGGTGCTTTGCGCCTGTGCCAGCCCGGCCACCTGCTGAGGGCTGATGGCCACGGTGACGGTGCGCGCGATGGTCGGATCGGCGCCGCTGGAATCGGCCATCTGGTCGATGGCGATCAGCCGCACGCCGGTTTCGATCAGCCGGGTCACATCACCGCGCGGCAGGTTCGGATCGCTGCCGGGCATGCGCCCGGTCCAGTACACGTCGACCCGATCCCCGGGGCGCAGAAAGCCCGACACGCCCGAGGCCACGTCGACGCGAATCGCAAAGGCCCGTTCGCCGGGGCGCAGGCGCGAGGTCAGCCCCGCATCACCGCCCGGTTCGCTGACGCGGGTGGTGGTCAGCGCATCGAATTTTTCCATGGCGCGCACGACGACGCGGGTTTCCTCGCCCTCGCGGAACAGCGGGTTTTCGGCATCGAAGGTGTTCTCGGGCAGGATCTCGACCGGCCAGGGGGCGATGCGCACATCCTCGGGGGTCAATTCCTCGCCCCGGACAAGGTCACGGGCCGCGACATAGATCCGTTGCGTCGGGATCGCGGCGCCGGCCTTGTCGCGTTCCTGCTGCAGCGCCGCCTGGTAGGCGCCGAACTGCTGCTGGGCCAGGTGGACCGCGAAGCCGGCCAATGCCAGCCCGGCGAGCAGCACGAGTCCGAATACCAGGCGCATGTCGTGTTCCCTTTCAAGGTGTCTTCATCGCGCTGCCGGTGCGGGCGCTTGGGGCCTTGGTCTGGGCCGGGATTGTGGCCGTTTGCGGCCCATTTCGGACCGCTTTCGGGGCATTGTTTCCCGCCGCCGCGCGCCTTGCGCAACGCCGAAAGCCGCTTCGGCAGCGAAGCGGCTTTCAGCAAGGGCAGGGCGCCACCGTGTCAGTCTTCGGGGTAGAGCACGGAAATCTCGTTTCCAAGCCGCTCGCCCGCGGCGTTGTCCATGTTCTTGGCGTTGTCGCGGATCTGGAAGAACGAAATCGCCGCCATGGACACCACCGACGCCGTCAGCACGACCCAATCGACCGTGACCGCGCCCGCGTCGTCGCGCAGAAAGCTCTTGAACATGCGAAACATCGTTGAACCCGCCGTACTGGACCCGTCGGTCACCCCCGCAGATGGGGGCGCG
>CAXICP010000211.1:0-6122 GCA_964022595.1 uncultured Salipiger sp. | reverse complement strand
ACTGGAAGTCGGTGCCCGGCATCGGCACGCCGGTCTGGCGCAGCGCCGCGACGTAATCGTCATGCGCCGCCGCCAGCCGGTCCAGCGCCGCCTGGTCCGACAGCCCCCGGTAAACCTTGACCACCTTGTCCGACAGCGGCCCCGAGGCGGGCCGGAAGGGCGCGCAGAAATACCCCAGCCGCGACACCGGCTGGCCCTGGGCGGCCTCATGCGCGCGGATCGTGTCTGCAAGCTGCGTCGGGTCGATGGTCATCGGGGCACTCCTTTTGGGCACCAGTGGGTGCGCGGCCCCCGTTTACCCGTTCGAAAGGATGTCCGCCACCTCTGCCGACAGGGCCTCGACCTCGTCACGGGCGGGGGTCTTGCGCCCTTCGGCGGCGCTTAGCCCGTGGCCGAAGGCTTCGGCATAGCCCACCCGGTTGGCAAGCTGCGCCGCGGCGATGCGGGCGTGCAGCTTTTGCGCGGCCTCTGCGATTTCGGTGGAAAGCCGGGTGCCGGGGCGGGTGCGGTTGAGCACCATCAACGCCTCGCGGTCCTCGCGCCGGGCAAGGTCCAGCACGCTTTCGGTCGCCCACAGGTCAAGGTGGCTCATGGACACGGGCACGATCACCAGATCGGCGGTGCGCAGCGCCGGGCGCAGGTCGCTGTCGGCCTTGGGCGGGGTGTCGATGATCACCACGTCAAAGCGGTCGGACAGCTTGCGGCATTCATAGGTGATGCCCCAGGCCGAGGAGGTGGCGAAATCCATGCCCTCGACCTCGGCGGGGTGCTGGTCGAGCCGGGTCATGAACCAGCGCCCCAGGCTGCCCTGCGGGTCGGTGTCGATCAGCGCGACCGTCCGGCCCATCCGGCGCAGGCCGACCGCAAGGTTCGCCGACAGGGTGGTCTTGCCCGAACCGCCCTTCTGCTGCGCCACCGTGATCACCGAACCGCCCATGATCGCCCCTCTTTCACCTGACGCAAAGACATCTTTGCGCTTGCAGCATAGGCGTTCCGCAGGCCCCGTCCAGTGGGCTTGAAGCCGCGCCTTAACCGGACGTTAATCAAGATGAACGACAGTCGCAGCCCGGCAGGGAACCTCAGCAATGGCATTCGCACGCCCGGCAAGGATCATCAGACGGCACCGCGCCGCGGCGGCGATCGCGCTTGGCGCGCTTGTCTGCGCCCCCGCTCCGGCCGTGGCCGGCGCCTGGCCGCGCGAAAAGGGCACGTGGTTCGCCAGCGGGCTGGCGCGCGTGTCCTGGCCGCAGGACACGCAGACATGGACATCGCTGGCGCCGACCACCTTCTACCGGTCGCTGTTCGCGGAATACGGGCTGACCGAAAAGATCACGGTGGGGTTGGACGTGGGGCGCGACCTGGATGGCGAGGGCAAGACCCTGGCGTTCCTGCGTCACCCGGTCGATGACGGCGACGGGCCGCTGCGCATCGCCGCCGAACTGGCGGCGGGCGATGTCGCGGGGCAGTTCGCGCTGCGCCCCGGGCTGATGCTGGGCATGGGCTGGGCGCATGGCTGGCTGGCCGCCGACGCGCTGGCGACGATCCCGCTGCCCAGCCTGGCGGTGGACCTGGGGATCGACCTGACCGTCGGCGTCAACCTGCCCTGGGATTTCAAGCTTGTGGCGCAGATGCAGACCGGGCGCCCCTATGGCGGCGCGCCCTTTGCCAAGGTGGAAACCACCCTTGTCACGCCCGCCTTCTACAACATCTCGGCGCAGATGGGGGGCAGTTGGGGGCTGGCGGGCGACGAATCCATGGGGCTGACGTTCGGTTTGTGGGCGCAGTTCTGATTCAGGCGGACAGGTCCGGCTGGTCGACGTAGCGCACGCCGGCGATGCGCCATGCGCCGTCGACCCGTTCCATCAGGTAGTCCAGCACATGCACGGCGCCGCCGGCACCGCTGACAAAGACGCGCTGCACCGGCTGCCCGTCTTCGCCCGTCACGCCGCCGAAGCGGATCGCGCCGGGCTGCCACAGCATCGGATACCCTTCCTGCACCAGGCGGGAAAAGGCGCCGGGGGTGCCGAAAAGCTGCTGGATGCCGGGGCTGGCAAGGCCCCATGCGGTGTCGACATCGCCGGCGCCGAAGGCTTCGATCTGCTGGCGGATCACGCCGGGAATGGCGGCGCGATCCTGCGCTTGCGCCTGCATGGCCACACCGGCGCAGGCCAGCGCGGCCATCGATCCAAGCATCGGGTATCTCATCGCGCGCATCCTCCTGCCCTGGGCAGATAGCGCGCGGGCCGGCGCCGGCTAGAGCGCGCCTTCAAGCCCCCGGTCGATCAACGCGGCGGTTTCGGCCACGCCGTAAAGCGCGATGAACCCGCCAAAGCGCGGCCCCTGGCTTTGCCCCAGAAGCACCTCGTACAGCGCCTTGAACCACTCGCGCAGGTTTTCGAACCCGTGGTCCTTGCCGACGGCGAAGACCAGCGTCTGCAGCGCCTCGTCCTCGACCGGGCCGTCATGGGCACGCAGCCGCGCGGCCAGATCCTGCATCGCGGCGCGTTCCTGATCCGTGGGCGCGCGGAAGGATTTCGTGGGCTTCACGAAGTCGTTGTAATAGCGCACCGCGTAGCCGGCGGCGGCGTCCATGTCGGGGTTGGTCGCGGGCGAGGCATCCGGCGCATAGCGCTTGATAAAGCCCCACATGGTGTCCTTGTCTTCGGCCCCGGCGGCGCTGGCAAGGTTGAGCAGCATGGAAAATGGCACCAGCATCCTGGATTCCGGCACGTTGCCGCCGTGGATGTGCCACACCGGGTTGGCCAGCCTGGCCTTGGCATCCTGATCGGGATAGGCGCGCAGCTGCTGGTGGTATTCATCCACCGCCCTGGGGATCACGTCCCACCACAGCCGCTTGGCTGTCTTGGGCTTCTGGTACATGAAATACGACAGCGATTCCGACGCGGCATAGGTCAGCCATTCGTCGATCGACAGCCCGTTGCCCTTGGATTTGCTGATCTTCTGGCCGGTGTCGTCCAGGAACAGTTCATAGGTGAAATGTTCCGGCGGGCGCACGCCCAGCGTCCGGCAGATGCCGTCATAGATCGGCGTGTTGGTGGAATGATCCTTGCCGTACATTTCGAAATCGACCCCAAGCGCGGCCCAGCGGGCGCCGAAATCGGGCTTCCACTGCAGCTTCACGTTGCCCCCCGTGACCGGCAGTGTGTATTCCACGCCGTCGTCGTCATCAAAGGTGATGGTGCCGTTCGCCGCGTCCACATGCTTGATCGGGACATACAGAACCCGCCCCGTTTCCGGGTGGATCGGCAGAAAGATCGAATAGGTCGCCGCCCGTTCATCGCGCAGCGACTTGAGCATGATGGCCATCAGCTCGTCGTATTTTTCCGCGCAGCGCAGCAGGATGTCATCGAACTGGCCGGACTTGTAGAAATCGGTGGCCGAATAGAAATCATACTGGAACCCGAAGGTGTCCAGGAAGCGCCGCAGCATGGCGTTGTTGTGGTGCCCGAAGCTTTCGAATTCCTCGAACGGGTCGGGCACGACGGTCAGCGGGCGCTGCAGGTTGGCCTGAAGCAGGGCCTGGTTCGGCACGTTTTCGGGCACCTTGCGCATGCCGTCCATGTCGTCGGAAAAACAGATCAGCTTGGTCGGGATGTCGGAAATCAATTCGAACGCGCGGCGGATCATGGTGGTGCGCGCCACCTCGCCGAAGGTGCCGATATGCGGAAGGCCCGACGGCCCGTAGCCGGTTTCGAACAGCACGTAACCCTTTTCGGGCGGCTTCTTTTCGTAGCGTTTCAGGATGCGGCGCGCCTCTTCAAACGGCCAGGCCTTCGAGCTCATCGCGGCTTCGCGCAGATCGGACATCCGAAACACTCCATTAATCGGGGATCACGCCCCCGTGGCTGGGGGACACATGCGCCCGCCTCCTATTGCAGACGGGCGCGCTGGTCAATAAATTGCCCGGCACCGACCCGCGCAACCCGAAACACCATGAAAGAGCAGCCATGCAGGACGCACACCCCCATCCGCTGACCCCGCAGGACTGCCTTGTGGCCCTGATGATCGCGATATCCGCATCGGACCAGAACGTGCGCACCGCCGAACTGGTCAAGATCGAAACTTCGGTCAACATGCTGCCGATCTTCGGAGATTACGACACCGACCGCATCCGGGGCATGACCGAGATGGTGTTTTCGCTGTTCGAGCAGGAAGAAGGGCTGGATGCGCTGTTCGGGCTGATCCGCGACAACCTGCCCGAGCGGCTGTTCGAAACCGCCTATGCGCTGGCCTGCGACGTGGCCGCCGCCGACGGCACCCTGCGCGAGGAAGAGCTGCGGCTGCTGGAAGAAATCCGCTACGAGCTGGACATCGACCGCCTGCACGCCGCCGCCATCGAACGCGGCGCACGGGCGCGGCACCTGCGGGCCTGACCCGGCGGGTCAGGTTTCGGCGATCACCGCCCAGCGGTCGATCAGCGCCTGCTGCAGGTTCTTGGCGCGGCTGTTCCAGGCGCGCCCGCCTTCGGGGCGCTCGCGCTGCGCCTTCGTCAGCGTCGCCCGCCGGTCCAGATCGCCGCAGAAGATGGCAAAGGCCAGCTCTTGCCCGCCTTGCAGATCCGCATAGCCCGCCAGCCCGCTGACAAAGTTCAGCGTGCCGGTCTTGGCATGGACCCCAAGCGCCACCGGCGGGGTGTCTCCGCGCCGCGCGACCGGCTTTAGAAGCGGCTTCAGCCCGACCTGCCCCCGGATGTGGTACAGCGCGCGGGCCATGTCTTCGGACGAAATGCGGCTGTCTTCGCCCAGCCCCGAATGATCCACCAGCGCCACCTGCGACAGGCCGAATTCGGTGCGCGCCCAGGCGCTCATTTCGCTGGCGGACTGGCGCATCGACGCGACCGCGCCCAGCCGGGCCTTGGTGGCGGCCTGCCCCACCATTTCGGCGGTAAGGTTGGTCGACCATTTCAACATGTCGCGCAGCACGTCGCGCAGCGGCGCGCTTTGCTTGCGGGCAAGCCGCGCGCCGGGCGGACAGGTGGCGACGGTTTCGGGCGCGGGCAGCGACACACCCTTGCCGCCCGCCAGCACCTGGAACACCTCGCCCGCGTAGCTTTCGGGCTTGCGCACCGGCAGCCAGCGCGCACCGCTGTTGCCCAGCGCGCCGCGCGCCACGGTCCATTCGTCGCGCGCGCCGCCATCGTGATAGGTGTAGACGGGCACATCGCGCGCGATCACCCCCATGCTGGCCATGCGCACGGCGGGGCGCAGCGTGTCGGTGCGCGCGTCCATGCGCACCTGATAGCCGCTGCCGCCCCGGCTCCATTCGAAATGCACGCGGTTGTAGTTGAGGCTTAGCCCCGAAACCGCCGGGCTGTAGCCCACATGTTCGGGCTGGTCCGCATCGATGGTGGGCGCGTAGGGCAGCGCGCTGCCGCAGACCAGAAAGCGGCCTTCGACCCGCGCGACGCCCCGCGCCTTGAGCGCATCGACAAGTTCGGCCAGCCCGTCGGTGTCCAGCGTCGGGTCGCCCCCGCCCAGCAGCACAAGATCGCCCGACAGCACGCCGTCGCTGACCTCGCCCGTGGCGATCAGATCGGTGCCAAAGCGGTGGTCCGGGCCAAGCGTCGCCAGCGCATAGGATGCCGTCAGCGCCTTGGCCACGCTGGCGGGCGGCAGGCCCAGGGTCGGGGCGTGGCTGTCCAGCATCGCGCCGGTCGCCATGTCGATCACCGCGAAGCTGACGGCGCCGTCCAGCCGCGCCGCCGCGATCAGTTCCTGCGACGTCGGCAGGCTGCGCAGGCGCAGATCCTCGCCCCGCGCCACCGGGCGAAGCGAGGCGCCCGGCGCCTCGGCCCGGGCCGGGCCCGCCGCCGCGAGGCCCACCGCCCCAAGCGTGGTCAGGAAATGCCGCCGTGAAATCGCTGTCGTCATGGGACCGATGTAATCCAGGCCCGGGGGCGCGGGCAAGTTCGCGAATGCGGCCCCGTCATCACGTTTCGGCGCCCTGCCCGCGCGCCTTGCGCAGCTGCGTCGAACTGACGTCCAGCAGCGGAACATTGACATAGCACCACGCCGGGGCGGACCGCGTCGCCAGCAGCGGCGCCGCCCGCGCCGGCAGCCGCGCCTGGGCATAGACCGTCCCCGCGACCGCACCGCGCGCCG
>CAXICP010000210.1:0-6132 GCA_964022595.1 uncultured Salipiger sp. | reverse complement strand
AGATATGCGCGTGGCAGCCGTTGCCGGTCAGCCCTTCGATCGGCTTGGGCATGAAGGTGGCGCGCAGCCCGTGCTTTTCCGCGACGGATTTCACCATGAACTTGAAAAAGCTGTGGCGGTCGGCGGTGACAAGCGCGTCGTCGAATTCCCAGTTCATCTCGAACTGGCCATTGGCGTCTTCGTGGTCGTTCTGGTACGGCCCCCAGCCAAGATCCAGCATGTAGTCGCAGATTTCCGAGATCACGTCATAGCGGCGCATCACCGCCTGCTGGTCGTAGCACGGCTTTTCGGCGGTGTCGGCGGCGTCCGATATCGCATCGCCCTCCGGGGTCAGCAGGAAGAATTCCGCCTCGATGCCGGTCTTGACGCGCAGCCCCTTTTCGGCGGCCTCGGCCACCAGCTTGCGCAGCACGTTGCGGGGGGCCTGCGCGACCTCGGCCCCTTCCATCACGAGATTGGCGGCGACCCAGGCCACCTCGGGGCGCCAGGGCAGCTGGATGACCGTGTCCGGGTCCGGCATCGCCAGCATGTCGGCATGCGCCGGCGTCATGTCCAGCCAGGTGGCAAAGCCCGCAAAGCCCGCGCCGTCCTGCACCATGCCTTCGATGGCGGCGGCGGGGACCAGCTTGGCCCGCTGCCCGCCGAACAGGTCGGTGTAGGAGATCATGAAATATTTCACGCCCTTTTCGCGGGCAAAGGCGGCGAGATCGGTCATCTGGATTTCCTGTCGTCTTGTCGTTTCGGATCGCCCTTCGGCGATCCGACCGGGTGGGGGCGCTGCCCTCACACCCCCGGGATATTGGGGGCCGGAAGAAGCGGGAAGGATTCTTGGTGTCCGGCGGCGGTCAAAAGCCCCCTTTGCCCGGAATCCAGTCGGTTCCGGCCAGGGGCACCTGCGCCATGGCGGCGGCTTCGATGGTCAGGGCGCACAGGTCCTCGGGTTCAAGATTGTGAACGTGGCTCTTGCCGCAGGCCCGCGCCAGCGTCTGGCATTCCAGCGTCAGCACATTCAGATAGTTGCGCAGGCGCCGGCCGGCCTCGACCGGGTCAAGCCGGGCCATCAGCGCCGGGTCCTGCGTGGTGATGCCGGCGGGGTCGCGCCCCTCGTGCCAGTCGTCATAGGCCCCGGTGGTCGAGCCAAGCGCCTGGTATTCCTGTTCCCATTTCGGATCGTTGTCGCCAAGCGCCACCAGTGCCGCGGTGCCGATGCTGACCGCATCCGCCCCCAGCGCCAGCGCCTTGGCCACGTCGGCCCCGGTGCGGATCCCGCCCGAGACCACAAGCTGCACCTTGCGGTGCATGCCCAGATCCTGCAGCGCCTTGACCGCCGGGCGGATGCAGGCAAGCGTGGGGGTGCCGACGTTTTCGATGAACACGTCCTGCGTCGCCGCCGTGCCGCCCTGCATCCCGTCCAGCACGATCACGTCCGCGCCCGCCTTGACCGACAGCGCCACGTCGTAATAGGGGCGCGCGCCGCCGACCTTGATGTAGATGGGCTTTTCCCAGCCGGTGATCTCGCGCAGTTCCAGGATCTTGATTTCCAGATCGTCCGGCCCTGTCCAGTCCGGGTGGCGACAGGCCGAGCGCTGATCGATCCCCACCGGCAGATCGCGCATGCCCGCCACGCGTTCGGTGATCTTCTGCCCCAGCAGCATGCCGCCGCCGCCGGGCTTGGCGCCCTGCCCCACGACCACCTCGATGGCGTCGGCGCGGCGCAGATCGTCAGGGTTCATGCCGTAGCGGCTGGGCAGGTATTGATAGACCAGCTTTTCGCTATGACCGCGTTCCTCTTCGGTCATGCCGCCATCGCCGGTGGTGGTCGACGTGCCCGCAAGGGATGCGCCGCGCCCCAGCGCCTCTTTGGCGGGGCCCGAAAGCGAGCCAAAGGACATGCCCGCGATGGTGATCGGGATCTTCAGCTCGATGGGCTTTTTCGCGAAACGCGTGCCAAGGGTCACGCCGGTTTCGCATTTCTCGCGGTAGCCTTCGAGCGGGTAGCGCGACATGGATGCGCCAAGGAACAGCAGGTCGTCGAAATGCGGGACGCGCCGTTTGGCGCCGCCGCCGCGAATGTCGTAGATGCCCGTCTGGGCGGCGCGGCGGATTTCCGAATTGACCTCGTTCGAGAACGTCCAGGACTGGCGCGGCAGGGTCTGCGGGGTGTCTTTCATGGCCGTGTCCTTCAGTATTCGTCGGCGTGATCGACGTTGAAATGGTAAAGCTTGCGGGCCGAGCCGTAGCGCTTGAAATCCTGCGGTTTTGCATCGGCGCCGGCGCGGGCCAGCAGATCGGCGAGGATTTCCAGGTGTTCGGGGCGCATCTCTTTCTCGACGCAATCCGCGCCCAGGGATTTGACCGAACCGCGCACGAACAGGCGCGCCTCGTAAAGCGAATCCCCCAGCGCGTCGCCGGCATCGCCCAGCACCACCAGGTTGCCCTTTTGCGCCATGAAGGCCGACATGTGGCCGATATTGCCATGCACCACGATGTCGATGCCCTTCATCGAGATGCCGCAGCGCGAACTGGCGTTGCCCTTGATGACCAGCAGCCCGCCGTGCCCGGTGGCCCCGGCGTATTGCGAGGCGTCGCCATCCACGATCACCGTGCCGCTCATCATGTTTTCGGCGACCCCCGGGCCGACCGATCCGGTCACATGCACAGCGGCGCGCTTGTTCATGCCCGCGCAGTAATAGCCGGTCGAACCCTTTACGGTGACTTCGATTTCCGCGTCCAGCCCGACGGCGATGGCGTGGCTGCCGCGCGTGTTGAGGATTTCGAACCGGGTGTAATTGGTCGACGGCGCGCCTTGCAGGGCGGCGTTCACCTCGCGCAGTTCGGTCGTGCCCATGTCGAGAGTCTGCAGATCCGTCGCGGCGGTTGCGGTTGCAATCATGGCTCAGCGCTCCCAGAAATAGACGGTGGCGGGTTCGGGTTCCCAGACCTTGGCGGTCTCGATGCCAGGCAGGCTGGCGAAGGCGCGGTATTCGGACCCGAAGGCGACGTAGTCGTCGGTTTCCGCCATCACCGCTGGCTTGCAGGCAATGGGGTCGCGCACCACGCCAAAGCCGGTCTTGGTGCCCATCACGAAGGTGAAGAACCCGTCCAGATCGTCGAGAGTGCCTTCCAGCGCCTGCCCGAGGTTCGCGCCCTCGGCGATGCGGGACGAGATGTAGCAGGCGGCCACTTCGGTGTCGTTTTCGGTCTTCGGGGCAAAGCCCTTTTCGGTAAGGATGCGACGCATGGTGTTATGGTTGGACAGCGAGCCATTGTGCACGAGGCACTGGTCGGCGTCGGTGCTGAACGGGTGCGCGCCCAGCGTGGTGACGGCGCTTTCGGTGGCCATGCGGGTGTGCCCGATGCCGTGGCTGCCGCCCATGGCGCGCAGGTCAAACCGGTCTGCCACATCGCGCGGCAGGCCGGTTTCCTTGTAGATCTCCATCGCCTCGCCCACGCCCATGATGCGCAGGCCGCGCGCCTCGATCGCGGCCTGCGCGCCCTTTAGCGCATCGGCCGGCACGGTCAGCACCGCGTGGGTGTCGTTGACCTTCATCGCCACCGGCGTGCCAAGCGTTTCGCCCAGCGCGATGTCCAGCCCCGCAAAGGATTCCCCGGGCGTATCGGATTGCACGGTGATCTTGTGCCCGTCGCCCGGATCGCCGTAGATCGCGATCCCCGCGCTGTCCGGGCCGCGGTCGGACATGGTGATCAGCATGTCCGTCAGCATGTCGCCCAGCCTGGGGCGAAGGTCTTCCTTCTTGAGGAAGAGTCCGACAATGCCACACATTGGTTTTCTCTCCGTTCCAACCGGTTCGGGCGTGATCCGCCCGCTGTCGAGAACTGGAGTGCCATGCGGCTGTGTTTACTGCAAGGAAAATTATTTCACCCGTGGAAAACAAAAGCCCCGGCGGCGGCTCTGCCGGAAAACCGGGCAAATCCGGGCAACGCGCGCCCTAGCGCACCTGCGGATAGGTGATGATCGACAGATACCGCGCCGGGATTTCCACCAGCACTTCGGGGCCGTGGGGGGCATCGGAATCGAACAGAAGGGAATCGCCGGGTTCAAGCAGGTACAGCTGATCGCCGTGGCGGTAATCGATCACCCCGTCCAGCATGTAGATCATCTCGATCCCTTCGTGCTGGAAGGCGGGAAAGCGGTCCGAGGCGCTGTCCAGCGTGATCAGGTAGGGTTCGACCACCACGCCGGAATTGTTCGACCCGATATGGCCAAGAAGGTTGTACTGATGACCGGCGCGGGTACCGGCGCGTTCGATCTCGACCCCCTGCCCGGCCTTGACATGCATCGCGCCGCGCGGCTCCTCGAAGCCGCTGAACAGCTGCACGAGCGGCACGCGCAGCGCATTGGCCAGCGCCTGCAACGTGTTGAGCGACGGCGATATCACGCCGTTTTCGATCTTGGACAGCATCCCCACCGACAGCCCCGTCTGCTGCGCCAGTTCCGATCCGGTCATGCGCTGGCGTTTGCGCAGATCGCGCACCTGTCGGCCGATCGCGACCTCAAGGTTCTTTTCCCGCTGTTCGCGCACCGCGTGGGGGTTCTGGGTCAGCTTCTGATCTGTCGCGCTTTTCATGCCTGGGTCCGTCCTTGAAGGTATCCCGTCGTGCGGGCGGGGGGCTGGTGCTGTCAAGCCTTTGCCAAGGGGACGGGAAGCCGCCATCAGGATTTGACCCGCCGGTTGGCGGGATCGTAAAGCGGCGACAGGGTGACATCGCAGGGCACGCGGGTGCCGGCGACCTCAAGCTCGTACGCGCCGGACAAGACCCAATCCCTGGGCACGCCTTGCGCGCGGCGCACATAGCCCATTCCGATGGCGCGGTTCAGCGTATGGCCGAACCCGCCCGAGCTAAGATAGCCCACGCGCGCGCCATCGCGAAACAGCGTCTCGCGCCCCAGCAGGATCACATCCGGCGCCGCGGTCACGGTGACAAGGCGCTTGGTGATCCCGACGGCGCGCTGCGCGAGCAACGCCTGTTTGCCGCGAAACTCGGTGTCAAATGCCACGGCAAAGCCCAACCCCGCCTCAAGCGGCGTGGTGTCGGGGCCGATGTCGCCGCCCCAGGCGCGATAGCCCTTTTCCAGCCGCAGGGTTTCGATGGCGCGATACCCGGCGTCCTGCAACCCATGCTTCGCCCCCGCCATGTGCAGCGCGTCGAACACCGTCTGGGCGTATTCGGTCGGCAGGTGCAATTCCCACCCCAGTTCGCCCACGTAGGACACCCGCAGCGCCCGCACCGGAGCCCCCGCCATGGGGATGGTCTGCGCGGTGCCAAAGGGGAACGCCGCGTTAGAAAGCTCTGCCCGGGTGACCGCGCCCAGAATGTCGCGCGCCCGTGGCCCCATCAGCGACAGCACCGCAAACCCAGAGGTCACGTCGATCAGCTGGGCATTGGCGCCTACCGGGATGCCCCGCTTGATCCAGTCGAAATCTCGGGTGGCAAAGCCGGTGCCGGTGACGATGTAGAACGCCTGCGCCCCGGTGCGCACCACGGTCACATCAGCCTCGATCCCGCCGCGATCGTTCAAGAGCTGGGTATAGGTAAGGCTGCCCACCGGGCCCCCGACATCGCCCGCGCAGATATACTGCAGCGCGCTTTGCGCATCCGGCCCCTGCAGCGAGAACTTGGCGAACGAGCTTTGGTCGATCAGCACCGCCGCCTCGCGCGCGGCGCGATGTTCGCGCCCCACGGCGCCGTGCCAATTGGGCCGCTGATAGGTGTAGATGTCGCGCGCCACATCATCTGGCCCGGCGAACCAGTTGGGCCGCTCCCACCCCATCTTTTCGCCGAACACGGCGCCGCGTGCCTTGAGCCGATCATACAGCGCCGAGCGGCGCGTGGGGCGCGCGCTGTCATGTTCCTCGGATGGCCAGGCCATGGTGTAGTGCTTGCCGTAAGCTTCCACCGTGCGGGTGCGCACCCAGTCGGTATCGAAATGCGGGCGACCAAAGCGGCGGATGTCGACGGGCCACAGATCCATCGGCGGCTCGCCCTTGGCGACCCATTCCGCCAGCGCCATGCCCGCCCCGCCCCCCGAGGCGATGCCAAAGGCGTTGAACCCCGCCCCCACGAAGAACCCCGGCTGCTGCGGCGCCTCGCCCAGGATGAAATTGCCAT
>CAXICP010000209.1:0-6136 GCA_964022595.1 uncultured Salipiger sp. | reverse complement strand
GCTGTTCTAGGAGAACCCCGTCTTGCTTATCCTGTTGTCGCCCGCCAAGAACGTGAACGAATCCCGCGCGGCGGGCAAGGCCTCCACCGCGCCCCGCTTTCTGGACGAGGCCGAAGAGCTTGCCACCGTCGCCAGAACCTGGTCGGCGGATGAAATCTCGCAGATCATGAAAGTGTCCGCATCCTTGGCCGCGCTGAACGTGGACCGTTTTGCCAGCTGGACGCGCGACGGGGATTGCGCGGCCGGGCTGTTGTTCGACGGGGACGTGGCGAAGGAACTGGAATACGCGACGCTTGATGCGGATGCGCAGAATTCCGCGTCGCGGCGCCTGCGCTTCCTGTCCGGGCTGTACGGCCTGCTGCGCCCGACCGACGGGGTGCACCCCTACCGCATGGAAATGGGGCGCAAGATCCCGGGTCATTCCGCCGGAACGCTGTACAAGTTCTGGGGCGACAAGATCTCTGCCGCCGTCGCCGAAGACGCGGCCGCCGCGGGCACGCGCACCGTCCTGAACCTTGCGTCCGAGGAATACGGCAAGGCGGTCCGCCCGTCCGCGCTGGGCGATGTGGCCATGGTCAGCCCCCGTTTCGAAGAACAGAGCGGCGGCAAGCGGCGCGTCATCGGCGTGGCGGCCAAGCGGGCACGCGGCGCGATGGCGCGCTGGGTGCTGCAGACCGGCGCCGAGGACGCGGCGGACCTGCGATCGTTCGACGTGGGCGGCTACGCGATCGATCCCGGCGCATCGGATGCGGGGCAGCTGGTGTTCGTGCGCGGTTAACGCGCCCGTTCACCCATGGTCGGCGCGCCGCAACGGCGGCGCCTCGGCCTGCGCGATGGGCACGGCATCCGGCCCCGACCATTTGTCGACAAGATGCGCCAGTTCGGTCCGGCGCAGCGGCTTGGTCAGGTAATCGTCAAGCCCCGCCTCAAGAATGCCGTCGCGATCGCCCGCCATGGCGTGCGCGGTCACGGCGATGATCGGCACGCGGGGGCGCCCGTCGGTTTCCAGCTTGCGGATTTCGCGGGTGGCTTCCTTGCCGTCCATCCGGGGCATCGAGATATCCATGAAGACGATGTCGGGGCGGCGTTCGCGGTACGCTTCCAGCGCCTCGACCCCGTTCGCGGCAAAGCGCAGCTTGATCGACAGGTCCAGCTTCTGGATCATCTTGCGAAAGACCAGCTGGTTGGTCCGGTTGTCTTCGGCCAGCAGCACATCAAGCGCGCGCGCCTTGGCCGGTTCGGGGACACGGGGCGGGGCACTGCGCACCGACGCAAAGCCTTCGGACATGTCGCGGTGGCGAAACGCCGGAAAGGCCGTGGCAAGGTCGCCTGGGTCGGGTTCGGGCGCAAAGGCAGGCTCTGCCACGGGGGCGGGCCGGGGGTCGCCAAGCGAGTCCAGCGCCGCGATCAGCAGCCGGCGCTGCACCGGCTTGGGCAACACCGCGTGCACCCCCGGGGGCCGGGCGCCTTCGGGGATTGCCTGCGGATCGGACGACAGAAGGATGACCGGCAGGTCCGGCACAAGCCGCCCGATCTGGCGCGCAAGGTCCCGCCCGCCCAGTTCCGGCAGATCCAGTTCCGCGATGACCACGTCGGGCGGTTCACCCATGCGGTCCAGCGCATCCTCGCCGGTCTGGCAGGCGGTGACCCGCAGGCCAAGCCCTTCTAGCTGGGCGGACAGGATCGCGCGGGTCATGGCGTGATCGTCGACCAGCAGCACGTTGCGCAGCCCGGGCGGCAGGGCGGGAACCTCGCACGGTTCGGTGCCGGCGACCTCGAGCGGCAGTTTCAGCCCGAAACACGACCCCACGCCAAGGTCGGACTGGGCCCAGACCTCGCCGCCCATCATCTCGACAAGGCGCCGTGTGATGGCGAGCCCCAGGCCGGTTCCTTCGAACTGGCGGTTGCGATCATCCTCGGCCTGGTTGAATTCGCCGAAGACATGGTCGATCTTGTCGGCGGCGATGCCGATGCCGGTGTCCTCGACCGTGATGTGGATGCAGGCGCGATCGTCGGCTTCGGGCTGGCCGGTCAGGCGCACCATCACATGCCCGTCGGCGGTGAACTTCACCGCGTTGCCCACGAGGTTGGTCAGGATCTGGCGGATGCGCCCCGGATCGCCCGTCACGCGGGTCGGCAGGAACATGTCGTAATCGACCAGCAGCTCGACGCCCTTTTCCCGCGCCGCCGGCTGCAAGAGCAGCAGCACGTCGTGTACCGTGCGTTCCAGGTCGAACAGTTCGGGCTTGAGCGTCAGCTTGTCGGCTTCGATCTTGGAATAATCGAGGATGTCGTTGATGATCACCAGCAGCGCCTCGCCCGAGGTGCGGATGGTGTCCACATACAGCTTCTGTTCGTCCGACAGTTCGGAATCGCGCAGCAGGTCCGCCATGCCCACCACCCCGTTCATCGGGGTGCGGATTTCATGGCTCATGTTGGCAAGAAAGGCCGATTTCGCGCGGCTGGCGGCCTCGGCGCGCAGCTTGGCGACTTCCAGTTCCTGCTGGGTGCGCTTGATGTCCGTGATGTCGACGCGCAGCCCCACGCGCCCGCCGTCGCTGAGGGGGCGTTCGTAGATCCGCAACCAGCGCCCGTCGTCCAGCTGCTGTTCCCGTTCGTTCGAGGCGCTGCGGTGGGCGGCAAGGCGCTGTTCCAGCCATTCCTCTTCGCGCCCGACCGCGTCCAGGTGCTGGCCCTGGTCCAGCCCGTAGCGCAGGATTTCCTCGAAGCTGTTGCCCGGGATGATGGCCGGCGCGGTCTTGTCATAGATCCTGCGGTATGGGGCGTTGCACATCAGCAGGCGTTCGTCGGAATCGAAGATCACGAAGCCGTCCGGCAGTTCCTCGACCGCGGACCACATGCGCATCAGGTCGGTGATGTCGACGCAAAGCGACACCACGCCGCCATCGCCCATGTGCCGGTCCTGCATCTTGATGAAACGCCCGTCCCACAGCCGGATGGTCGCCGAGGGGATCGGATCGCTGTCCCACCGCGCCATCATCTGGTCGAACCAGTCGCGCGGCTTTTCGCCCTGCAGATCGACGATGCCTTCTTCCATCATCATGCCCAGCACGTGACCGTAGCTTGCGCCCGGCCCGACGCTGTCGATGTTTTCGAACGCGGCAAGGTAGGACGGGTTGGCCAGTTCCAGCGTCTTGTCGGGGCCGAACATCGCAAAGCCGTCGCGCATGCTTTGCAGCGCCTTCCACAGCTGCCCTTCGACCAGTTCGATCTTCTGGTTGGCGATGCCCAGTTGGGATTTGACGATCTGGTTTTCCGACCGGACCTCGCAGATCTCGGCGCGGGTTTCGTGGATTTCGCTGCTAAGGGCGCGGGCGTGCTTGTTCAGTTTCCGGTTGGCGGCAAAAAGCTCGGCCTGCTTGAGCTCGAGCAGGCGCTCCGCCGCGAGACGTGCGCGGCGTTCCTCTGCGAGCCGTGCCGTGAGACTCATCGTCCTGTCGCCCTCCGAAAACCAGGGCAGAATGCGCCGGGGTTGATGAAGATCGCATTAAGCGCGCCTTGGCCGATCGCTTGGAAATCGTTGCGTTTCGTGCGCGGCGGGGCCACCATGCCCCTGATTTCGTTCAAGGGGCCTGCACCCATCGGAGACCAGATGACGGAAACCATCGCCACCCTGCGCTGGCGCGCGCTTGACCGCGACGGCGAGGACAAGTGCCGCCTTGCGCATCTGCAGGCCGGGTTCATGCTGGTCGGTCACGCCCGGTTCCGCGATGGGGCCGGCTGGGCCGCGCTGGATTACGTGGTGCGCATCGGCGCCGACTGGACGACGCTGTCGGCGGATGTGACCGGGCGCCATGGCGGCGAGGATGTCGCCGTGAAGCTGTCGCGCGACGGGGATGGCTGGGCGTTGAACGACGTGCCCCAGCCCCAGCTTGCGGGGTGCGAGGATGTCGATTTCGCCTTCACCCCCGCCACCAACCTGATGCCGCTGCGCCGGCTTCCCGATGTGGGGCGGCTGACGACCCGCGCCGCCTGGCTGCGCTTTCCCGGCCCGCAGGTGACGCCGCTGACCCAGTGCTACACGCGCGAACGCGGGCAGATCGTGGCCTACCGGGCCGAGGAAACGGGCTATGACACGCAGCTGGCGGTCGGGCCGGACGGCTTCGTCACCACCTATCCGGGCCTGTGGGAGGCTGACGGCTAGCTCCGCTAGATGCGTTCGATCGCCAGCGCGATTCCCTGGCCGCCGCCGATGCACATGGTGATCAGCGCGCGGCGCCCGTCGATCCGTTCCAGTTCATACAGCGCCTTGATGGCCAGGATCGCCCCGGTGGCCCCGACCGGATGCCCCAGCGCGATGGCCCCGCCGTTGGGGTTCACCACGTCGGAATCAAATTCCATGGCCCGGTTCACCGCAAGCGCCTGCGCGGCAAATGCCTCGTTCAATTCGATCAGGTCGAAATCGCCGATGGCAAGGCCGGCGCGGGCGCAGATCGCCTCGACCGCCGGGATCGGGCCCAGCCCCATGACCTCGGGGCGCACGCCGGCGTGCGCATAGCCCAGGATGCGGGCGCGCGGCGTCAGCCCGGCCCGTTCGGCAGCCCCGGCCCGGGCCAGCACCAGCGCCGCCGCGCCATCGTTGATCCCCGATGCGTTGCCCGCCGTCACCGTGCCGCCCGGGCGAAAGGCCGGGCGCAGCGCGGCGAGCGCTTCGGGAGAGGTGATCTTGGGATGTTCGTCGGTGTCGAAAACCGCGTTGCCCCGGCGGGTGCGGATTTCGACAGGAACGATCTGATCCTTGAAGCGCCCGACGCGGATGGCGGCGGCGGCGCGCGCCTGGCTTTCGACGGCAAAGGCATCCTGATCCTTGCGGCTGATACCGCATTGATCCGCGACGTTTTCCGCGGTGATCCCCATATGCCCCGAACCGAAGGGGCAGCTAAGCGCCCCCACCATCATGTCGATGCTGGAAACGTCGCCCATCCGGTGGCCGAACCGCTGTTCGGGCACGATGAAGGGCGCGCGCGACATGCATTCGGCGCCCCCCGCCAGGGCGAAATCCGCATCGCCCAGCATCAGCGACTGGGTCGCGGACACGATGGCCTGCACGCCCGACCCGCACAGGCGGTTGACGTTCATCGCCGGCACCGATTCCGGGGTGCCGGCCTGCATCGCGGCGACGCGCGACAGGTACATGTCGCGCGGTTCGGTGTTGATGACATGGCCGAACACCACCTGCCCGATCTGCCCGGGGTCGACCCCGGCCCGGTCAAGCGCGGCCTTCGCGGCGCAGGTGGCAAGGTCGATGGGGGGCACCGTGGCAAGGCTGCCTCCGAAAGAGCCGATGGCGGTGCGGGCGCCGCCAAGGATGACGATGTCGTCCTGGGTAACGGACATATGGGCTCCTTACTGCCCGGGATCGCGGCCGCGCCCGGATGTCTGGTTTGCGACCCGAGCATGGAACGTTGCGTCCCGCCTGTCAGCCACGACGTTCGGTCAGGGGCGCAGCCTTGCACATGGTTCGTTGCAGGGCCGTTAACACCGCCGCTCAGGACGCGGTTTTCGGCAGGGTTTCGTTTACGACGCGCACTTCGCGCTGCGGGAACGGGATCGAAATGCCGTTGGCGTGGAACGCATCCCAAAGCGCGAGGTAAACGTTACCCCGGATGTTCGTCAGCCCCCCGGTCGGGTCCGAGATCCAGAACCGCAGGATGAAATCGACCGAACTGTCGCCAAAGCCCACGATATGGCACACCGGGGGGCGGTCGGTCAGCACGCGGGGCACGGACGAGGCGGCCTCGATCGCGATGCGGCGCACCAGGTGGGGATCGTCGCCGTAGGAGGTGCCGAAGAAGATGTCGAGCCGCACGAATTCGTTGGAATGGGACCAGTTGACCACCTGCCCGGTGATCAGATCCTCGTTGGGGATCAGGTATTCCTTGCCGTCGCGCGTGGTGATCGACACATAGCGCGCCCCCAGCGCGTTGATCCAGCCGAAGGTTTCGCCCAGACTGATCACGTCGCCGGGCTTGATCGACTTGTCGAGCAGGATGATGATCCCCGACACCAGGTTCGACACCACCTTCTGCAGGCCGAACCCCAGCCCCACGCCGATCGCCCCGGACAGCACCGCAAGCCCCGTCCGGTCGACCCCCACCAGCTTGAGCGCCATGAA
>CAXICP010000208.1:0-6150 GCA_964022595.1 uncultured Salipiger sp. | reverse complement strand
CCGTGGCCGGGATCAAGGCGGCGGGGGCGGAAACCCTGCTTGCCAAGGCGTTCGAGGGGCGCGAAACCCGGATGATCGCCCTTGCCGCGCTGCTGGGCGGGCTGTCACCGTTCTGTTCCTGCGAGGTCATCCCCTTCATCGCCGCGCTGCTGGCGGTCGGCGCGCCGCTAAGCGCGGTCATGGCGTTCTGGCTGGCCTCGCCGCTGATGGACCCGGCGATGTTCCTTGTCACCTCGGGCACGCTGGGCATCGACTTTGCGCTTGGCAAGGCCGTTGCGGCGGTGGCCATCGGCATGCTGGGCGGCTTTGGCACCATGGCGCTGAAATCGACCCCCGTCTTCGCCGACCCGCTGCGCAAAAAGCCCCAGGTTTCGGGCTGTTGCGGCACCAGGAAGCCGTTCCAGGGCAAGCCGCAGTGGCGGTTCTGGCAGGACGCGGACCGGCGCGCCACCTTCCGCGAGGTCGCGCTGACCAACCTTGTCTTCCTGGTCAAGTGGCTGGCGCTGGCCTACCTGCTTGAGGCGGTGATGCTGCGCTACATCCCGGCCGAAACCATCGCCGGGCTGCTGGGCGGAAACGGCGTCTGGCCGATCCTGCTGGGCGCGCTGATCGGGGCGCCGGCCTACCTTAACGGCTATGCCGCCGTGCCGCTGGTGGATGCGCTGCTGGCGCAGGGCATGGCCCCCGGCGCCGCCATGAGCTTCGTCGTGGCGGGCGGCATCAGCTGCATCCCCGCGGCGGTGGCGGTCTGGGCGCTGGTCAAGCCGCGCGTCTTCGCCGCCTACCTGGGCTATGCGTTGATCGGGGCCTTCGCCGCCGGGCTGGCCTGGGGCGCGATCGCCTGACCACCGCCGCCACGGACAATCGCCGCGCGATGGGCGCGGCGATTGTCGCTTTGGGCCGGGCGGGTCAAAATATCACCAGATTCCGCGCCTATGGCTTGCCTGCCCCCGATCCAAGCGGGGGCGTTGTGCGGGGCAGGGTGAATGCTGGAATTCGACGGGGTCAGCAAGTCCTTCTGGACGGGCACGCGGCGCAAGGTGATCCTTGACCGCGTGTCCTTCCGGGTGGAACTGGGCCAGTCGCTTGGCATCCTTGCCCCGAACGGCACCGGCAAGACCACGCTGATCCGCATGATGGCAGGGCTGGAAAAACCCGACGAGGGCACGATCCGCAGCACCTGCCGCGTGTCCTTTCCGCTGGGCTTCATGGGCGGGGTGGTGTCCAGGATCTCGGCCCGGGAAAACGCCCGGTTCATCGCGCGGATGTACGGGATCGACCCGGATCACGTGGAAAGCTTCTGCCGCTGGCTCTGCGGGCTGGGCGAATATTTCGACCAGCCGCTGGGCACCTGTTCCAGCGGCATGCGGTCCCGGTTCACCTTTGCGCTGATGCTGGCGCTGGAATTCGACATCTACCTGATCGACGAGGGCATGCCCAACAGCACCGATGTCGAATTCAACAGGAAAGCGGCCGAGATCCTGGCCGAGCGGCTGCGCAGTTCGACCATCGTGATCGTGTCGCACCAGCCGCCCATCCTTGAAAAATTCGCGCGCAAGGCGGCGGTCCTGATGGGCGGGACGCTGCACATGTTCGACACCCTGGAAGAGGCGAGGCGGCTTTATGACTACGAAACCCAGGTCTAGGAAATTCCGCACCCGCCGCCCCGCCGAGGCAGGCCCTGCCGGGGGCGCGCCTTCGGGCGATCAGCCCGCGCCCGCCCCGGCGACGGTGCGGCCCGGGCGGATCGCGCCGCCGCAGGGCGTGCGACCTCCGACGCCGCTGTCAGGCGCCGCGCCGGGGATCGATCCGCCGCAGCGCGGGGCCACGCTTGAACTGGTGCCGGGCAGTGGCGACGGCGACAGCCCCGCCAGCCGCCGCGCTGCCGAGATCATGCAGATCCAGCGCGATCTTGCCGCCCGGCGCCGCAGGAAGATGCTGTTCCTGCTCACGCGGCTGGCGTTCTTCGTGTTCCTGCCGACGATCCTTGCGGGGTACTATTTCCACGTGGTTGCCACGCCGATGTACGCGACCAATTCGGAATTCCTGATCCTTCGGGCGGAAAGTTCGGGCGCGGGCGCGGGTTCGGCGTTTTCGGGCACGCAATTCGCGACGAACCAGGACGCGATCGCGGTGCAAAGCTATCTGCAATCCAAGGATGCGATGCTGCGGCTGGACCATGACGAGGGGTTCAAGGCGCATTACCAACAGGGCTGGATCGACCCCATCCAGCGACTTGATCCGGACGCGTCGAACGAAGCCGCCTATGCGCTTTACAAGCGCAACATCGAAATCGGCTACGATCCGACCGAGGGCGTCATCAGGATGGAAGTTCAGGCCGCCGATCCCGCCAGCGCCGCGCGTTTCAGCGAGGCGCTGATCGGCTATGCCGAAGACCGGGTCGACAACCTGTCCATGCGCAAACGGTCCAACGCCGTCGACGATGCGCAGGCCGGCCTGGCCGAAGCCGAAGCCGCCCGCGCCGCCGCGCAGGAAAAGCTGGTGCGCCTGCAACAGGATGGCGCGGTGATCGACCCAGAAGGGCGCATCGCCGCCCTGCGCGGGCAGGTCAACAACATCGAAATCCAGCTTCAGGAAAAGCGGTTGGCGCTACAGGCGCTGCTGGACAATGCCCGCCCCAGCGCCGCCCGCGTGGATGGCGCGCGCGGCGATGTGCGCCGGCTTGAGGCGCTGCTGGCCCAGTTGAACGCGCAGATGACCAGCGCGACCACCGGCGAAAACTCCCTGGCCGAGATCGCCGTGCAGATCAAGCTGGCCGAGGCCGACCTGTCCACCCGCGATCTGATGCTGCAATCCGCGCTGGAACGGCTGACGCTGGCGCGGCGCGATGCGGAAAGCCAGGCGCGCTATCTGACCACGTCGGTCGCGCCGGTCGCGTCGCAGGATCCGAGCTATCCGCGCAAGTTCGAAAACACGATCCTCGCCTTCCTGATCTTTGCCGGCATCTACCTGATGATCTCGCTTACCGCGTCGATCCTGCGCGAACAGGTGTCCAGCTAGGTGCAAGACGGCAAAAGGGGGCCGGGCCGCCGTGGCCCCGCCCCCACAGATTTTCGCGCGACGGCGGTCGGTATCAGGCGCGGATGGTCTTGAGCGCGCCGGCCCAGACGTGCAGCTCGTCCAGCATGCCCGCCGTGCCCTTGCCAACCTCGGCGTTGGGGGAAAGCGCGCCCTCTTCGGTGATGTCGCCGAACACCATCGGCATCGGCACCGCCTGCTTGAGAGGCATGATCCCCATGTTCGCCAGCAGCGTGCGCAGTTCCTGCCCGGCCCGCAGACCGCCCGAAATGCCGCCATAGGACACGACGCCCGCGACCTTGCGATCCCACTCCACCACCAGCGCCTGCAGCGCGTTCACCACCGACGCGGGCGGGAAGGAATTGTATTCCGGCGTCACGAAGACAAAGGCGTCTGCCTCGGCCACGGCGGCGCTCAGCGCCTTGGTGTGGTCCTTGGTATAATTCTGCATGGCGGGGTGGTTCGGTTCGTCCAGCAGGGGCAGGTTGAACGTGTCCAGATCCATGATTTCCACGTCGAACTTGCCATGTGCCGACGCCTGTTCGGCGACCCATTTCGTGATGATCGGGCCGATGCGGCCGGGGCGGGTAGAGGCGGTGACGATCTTGAGCTTGAGAGCCATGAAAAGCGGTCCTTGTTCCGGTGAATTCTGCTTGGCCCCTACCTAAGCCTTTGCCGCAGCGCGGCAATCTTTGGCACCGCACAGCGCCCATGCAGCGGTGCACAGGCGAAAAGATTGGGAACGGCATCTTCAACCCCGCGTTAAGTTGAAATTGGTGTGAACGAACAGGGACAGTCATGACCGGATTGGCACGCGCGCTACGCCTGCGCACAGACACGACGATCTTTTTCAGCGCTTCGGCGCTGATGGTGATCTTCCTGGCGGCGCTGGTGGTCGCGCCCACCGCCATCGGAGCTTTTTTCGAAAGCGGGCGCGCCTGGGTGGTGACCAACCTGGGCTGGTTCTTCATCCTGGGGGTGAACGCCTGGCTGGGCTTCTTGATCTGGGTCGCCTGCTCGCGTCACGGCCATATCGTGCTGGGGCGCACCGGGTCCAAGCCCGATTTCGACAACCTGTCGTGGTTCACCATGCTGTTCGCCGGGGGCATCGGCACGGTGCTGATGTTCTGGGGCGTCGCCGAGCCGATGTCGCATTTCAGCTCACCCCCGCGTGACGAGGTCGCGCCCTATTCGATCGAGGCATCGCAGGATGCCATGGCCTTTGCGCTGTACCACCTGGGGCTGCACACCTGGACGATCTTTACCCTGCCGGGGCTGGCATTCGCCTATTTCATCCACCGCTACGATCTGCCGGTGCGCGTGTCGTCGGTGTTCTATCCGCTGCTCAAGGAAGGAATTCACGGCCCCGTGGGCAAGGCCATCGACGTGGCAGCCATTCTTGGCACGCTGTTCGGCGTCGCGGTGTCGCTGGGCCTTGGGTCAAGCCAGATCGCCGCCGGCCTGTCAGAGCTGACGGGCATGGAAAACACCACCTGGATGCGCATCGGCATCATCGCCGTGCTGACCTGCGTCGCGGTGGCATCGATCGTGGCCGGGCTGGACAGCGGGGTGAAGCTGCTTTCGAACATCAACATCGGCATGGCGGTCGCGCTGATGGTCTTCGTGCTGGTCACGGGGTCGACCCTGTTCCTGTTGCGGGGGATCGTGCAGACCGTGGGCATCTACCTTGGCAGCCTGCCCGAGCTGGCGTTCTGGAACGACATGCTGGCCTATGCCCATTCCAGCGGCGGAGGCTGGGGCTGGCAGGGCAGCTGGACGGTGTTCTACTGGGCCTGGACGGTGACCTGGTCGCCCTTCATCGGGATCTTCGTAGCGCGGATTTCGCGCGGGCGCACGATCCGGGAATTCGTCATGGGCGTGCTGCTGGCGCCGTCTGCCTTCACGCTGATCTGGTTCGCGATCTTCGGCTGGCAGGCGATGCAGATCGACGGCATCGGGGAAACCGCCCGCGCCGCGATGGGCGACAGCGCCGGCGAACTTAGCCGCGCGGTATCCGAATCGGTGCCGCTGGCCATGTTCGCCTTCTTCGAACATTTCCCCTACACGACGCTGGTGCAGGGCTTTGCCGTGGTGATCGTGGCGATCTTTTTCGCGACCTCGTCCGACAGCGCCTCGTTGGTGGTCGACATGCTGTGCACGGGCGAGGAAAAGCCCGGCCCGGTGCACCAGCGCGTCTACTGGGGCGTGGCCGAAGGCACCATCGCTGGGATGCTGATCTGGCTGGCGGGCGATGCCGGGCTGAACGCGCTGCAACAGGTGATCACCGTGATCGGGCTGCCGATCTTCGTGCTGGTGTTCATGATGATCCCGTCGCTGATCAAGGGGCTGGGCGCCGAGGATATCGAACACGTCCAGATCAAGGACGACCCCGCGCTGGAAGACATGTAAAAACGCGAAAGGCCCGCGCGAGGCGGGCCTTTCCATCGGATCGAAGGATAAAAGCTGCCGATCAGACCTTTTCGGTCAGTTCGGGCACAAGCTGGAACAGGTCCCCCACAAGGCCGTAATCGGCGACCTGAAAGATCGGCGCCTCTTCGTCCTTGTTGATGGCGACGATGACCTTGCTGTCCTTCATGCCCGCAAGGTGCTGGATCGCGCCCGAGATGCCGCAGGCGATGTAAAGATCCGGCGCCACGACCTTGCCTGTCTGCCCGACCTGCCAGTCGTTCGGCGCAAAGCCCGAATCCACCGCCGCGCGCGAGGCGCCAACGGCGGCGCCCAGCTTGTCGGCCAGCGCCTCGATGATGGCGAAATCCTCTTCCGAGCCGACACCGCGCCCGCCGGACACCACGATCTTGGCGCTGGTCAGTTCGGGGCGGTCGGATTCGGCGACCTTGTCTTCGACCCATTGCGACAGCGCGGGGTCTTCGGCGGCGGCGACGTCTTCCACCGGGGCAGAGCCGCCGGCGGGGGCCGCATCAAAGGTCGAGGTGCGGAAGGTGATGACCTTCGTGGCATCCTTGGACCGGACCGTCTGCATGGCGTTGCCCGCATAGACCGGGCGTTCGAACGTGTCGGCGTCGACCACGGCGGTGACATCGGTCAGCACCATCACGTCCAGCAGCGCGGCCACGCGCGGCAGGATGTTCT
>CAXICP010000207.1:0-6152 GCA_964022595.1 uncultured Salipiger sp. | reverse complement strand
CCCTGCGCTTCACGTCCTATGAATATTTCTGGCTTGCCACGCTGGGCCTGTCCTGCGCGATCTTCGTGGCGTCCAGCGATCCGATCAAGGCCGCGATCGCGCTGATGCTGGGGCTGACCCTGGCGACGGTGGGGCTTGACCCGACCACCGGCGTGCCGCGCTATACCTTCGGGATGACGGACCTGCTGGCGGGGATCGAATTCATCCCGGCGATGATCGGCCTTTTCGCGCTGGCCGAGGTCATGCGCGGCGTCATCGGGCTGCACGCACGCTCTGCCGCCAAGGACGTGCCGGTCAACCCCGGCCCGCTGTTCAAGGGCGTGGGCGGCATCATCCGGCGCCACCCGCTGAACGTGACCCGAGGCTCGCTGATGGGCGTGCTGATCGGCGCGCTGCCGGGGGCGGGCGCGGATATCGCGGCCTGGATGTCCTATGCGGTATCCAAGAAATTCTCGAAGACCCCCGAGAAATACGGCACCGGCCATGTCGAGGGCATCGTCGATGCCTCGGCCGGCAACAATGCCGCCATCGGGGGGTCGTGGATCCCCGCACTGGTCTTCGGCATTCCCGGCGACAGCGTCACCGCCATCGTGATCGGCGTGCTTTACATGAAGGGCATGAACCCCGGGCCGACGGTGTTCCTGCAGAACCCGCAGCTGATCTACGCGGTCTTCATGATCTTCGTGCTGACCACGCTGATGATGGTGCCGCTGGGCTGGGGCGCGGTGAAGCTGGCGAAACAGGCGCTGCGCGTGCCATCGCGCGTGCTGCTGCCCATCGTCATGAGCCTGTGCATCGTCGGCGCCTTCGCCATGACCAATTCCGTCTTCGGCATCGCGATCATGCTGGGCATGGGCATCACCGGCTGGATACTCGAGGAAAACGGCGTGCCCGTCGCCCCGATCATCCTTGGGCTGGTGCTGGGCCCCATGTTCGAACGCATGTTCATGACATCGATGATCAAGTCCGGCGGCGATCTGCTGGCCTTTTTCGAACGCCCCATCGCGGCGACCCTTGGGGTCTGCGTGCTGTTGCTGTGGGCGGTGTCGATCGCAAAGGCCGTCCGGCACAGGCGCCGCCTGCGCGCCCCCACCGCATCGCCCGAGCCGCGCTGACGCGCCGCTTATGAAAATCCCCCCGACATAGGATGGACCCAGACATGAAAGACCAGCCAGAATACGTGCTGTCGGACGAGACAAGGCAGAAGCTGCTGAAGGTCTCGACCGCCTCGGTGGCGACTGCCCTTTACAAGCGCGGCCTGCGCAACCAGTTCGTGCAGGGCGTCGTGCCTGTCGAACGCAAGCCGGTGACCATGGTAGGGCAGGCCTTTACCCTGCGCTACATCCCCGCGCGCGAAGATCGCAACCCGCTGACCGTCTTCCGCAGCCGCGAGCACAAGCAGCGCGTGGCGGTGGAAACCTGCCCGCCGGGCCACGTGCTGGTGATGGATGCGCGCAAGGACAGCCGCGCGGCCACCGCCGGGTCCATCCTCGTGACGCGCCTGGCCAAGCGCGGCGTGGCGGGCGTGGTGTCCGATGGCGGCGTGCGCGATGCGGCGGGCATCGGCGCGCTGGACATGCCGGCCTATTTCGCCTGCTCGTCGGCGCCCACCAACCTGACGCTGCACGAGGCCATCGACATCGACGTGCCGATTTCCTGCGGCGATGCGCCGGTGTTTCCGGGCGATGTGATGCTGGGCGACGGGGACGGCGTGATGGTGATTCCGGCGCATCTTGCGGATGAGATCGCCGAGGAATGCACCGGCATGGAATCCTTTGAGGATTTCGTGCTTGAGCAGGTCGAGGGCGGGGCCGGGATCATCGGTCTTTACCCTGCCACCGACGAGGAAAATCTGACCAGATACGCCGAATGGCGTGAACGAACGGGGCGCTGAAAAATGAGTTATGACTTCCACGGATTCCACCTGATCGCCGGCGAACGCGCATCGTCAGAGGCGACGTTCGATTCCTCTCCGGCCGCTGGCGCGGCGGCGTCGTTTTCGGCGGGCACGCCCGAGCTTGTGGCGCGCGCCTGCGCCGCGGCCCATGATGCCTTTGCCGGGTTCGCCGCCACCACGCGCGAGCAGCGCGCGCAGCTTCTGGACGAGATCGCCGATCAGATCGACGCGCGCGGCGATGCGCTGACCGCCGTGGGCAGCGCCGAAACCGGCCTGCCCGAGGCCCGCCTGCAGGGCGAGCGGGGCCGCACCACCGGCCAGCTGCGCCTGTTCGCGGCGCATATCCGCGATGGTGCCTACCTTGACCGGCGCCATGACGAGCCGCTGCCCGACCGCGCGCCGCTGCCGCGCCCGGATCTGCGCATGATGCAGCGGCCCATCGGGCCGGTTGCCGTGTTCGGCGCGTCGAACTTCCCGCTGGCGTTTTCGGTCGCCGGCGGGGACACCGCCGCCGCGCTGGCCGCCGGTTGCCCGGTCGTGGTCAAGGGCCACGAGGCGCATCCCGGCGTCAGCGAAATCGTCGCCGACGCCGTCACCGCCGCCATCGCCAAGCGCGGCATGGATCCGCGCATCTTCAGCCTTGTGCATGGCGGCAGCCGCGCGGTGGGCGAAGCGCTTGTTCAGGATCCGCGCATCAAGGCGGTCGGCTTCACCGGCAGTCTTGGCGGGGGCAGGGCGCTTTTCAACCTGTGCGCCGCGCGTCCCGAGCCGATCCCCTTCTTCGGCGAGCTGGGCAGCGTGAACCCGATGTTCGTTTTGCCATGCGCGGCCGCCGCGCGCGGGGCAGACATCGGCGCCGCCTGGGCGGGCAGCCTGACCATGGGCGCGGGGCAGTTCTGCACCAACCCCGGCATCGCCGTCATCATCGACGGCCCCGATGCGGACGCCCTGCGCGACGCCGCGCGCGCCGCGCTGGAAGACATGGCGCCGCAGACCATGCTTTCGGCCAACATGGCGGCGGTGTTCAACGACGGGGCCGATCGCGTGGCGGCAAGCCAGGGGGTCACGACCGTTCTGCGCAAGCCATGCGAGGGGCGCACCGCGCTGCCCCAGCTGTTCGAGGTGTCGGCCCGGGACTGGCTGGCCGAACATGCGCTGTCCGAAGAGGTGTTCGGCCCGCTTGGCCTGATCATCCGCGTTGCGGACGCCGCCGAAATGGAACGGATCGCGCGCAGTTTCGTGGGGCAGCTGACCGCGACGCTGCAGCTTGACGACGGTGATACCGATCTGGGCCGCGCGCTGCTGCCGGTGCTGGAAAAGATGGCCGGGCGCGTGCTGGCCAACGGCTATCCCACCGGGGTCGAGGTGTCCGACACCATGGTGCACGGCGGGCCTTACCCCGCGTCGACCAACTTTGGCGCGACATCCGTGGGCACGCTGGCGATCCGGCGGTTCCTGCGCCCGGTGTGCTACCAGAACATCCCCGCGTCGCTTCTGCCCGAGGATCTGCAATAGGCGTCATCGACGCGAACGCCGCCCCGGACCGTTCGGCCCGGGGCGGCGCATGACTTTCAAGGAATGCCGGCGCAGGCTTAGCGCTTGGACTTCGGCGTCCAGGCGAACTGCTGCATCGGCGCATCCACCGGCGTTTCGGCCAGGTGGTTGGTGTAGTTGCTCATCACCTTCTGGGCGATGCATAGAACGATTTCCAGCACCTGCTGTTCGCCGTAGCCGGCGGCATAGAACGCATCAAGATCGGCCTCGGTCGGGTTGCCCCGGCTGTCGGTCATCTTCAGCGTGAAGCTGCGCAGCGCCTCAAGCTTGTCGGTGGGCAGCGGCGTTTCATCGCGCAGCGCGTTGGAAATCGCGTCATCGACCTTCATCATCTTGGCGATGCCGGTGTGCGCGGGAACGCAGTAATGGCATTCGTGGTAGACGTTGATGGTCTGCCAGACCACGGTCTTTTCCTCGGCGTCGAACGACGTTGCCTCGGCAAAGAGCCGGTGCAGCACCTGGTAGCCATCCAGCAGCGCGGGGGCGCGGGCCATCACGGCGTGCAGGCCGGGCAGACGGCCAAAGGCGGCCTTGGATTTTTCGATCAGGGGGACGGCATCGGCGGGGGCGGTGGTTTCGTCGAGTTTTTCGAACTTGGTCATCTTGTGGCCTTTCGTGGTGAAGCGATGCGGCCAACCTGATCATTTTTGAGCGAATGCTCAAGTATATTTTTGAACGATCACTCAAACTTTTCGTGATGCCATTGCGCGTCGCCCCCCGCGCGCTTTAGATTGGGGCATGGCTCGAACCGCTTCATATGACCGCGACGCCGCCCTGGAGGCGGCAATGACCCTGTTCTGGGCGAAGGGCTATCACGCCACGTCGCTCAAGGATCTTGAGGGCGCGCTGAAGATGAAGCCCGGGTCGATCTACGCCGCCTTCCAGAACAAGGAGACGCTGTTCCGCGCCACGCTGGACCGCTACGCGCAGCGCATGACCAGCGAGATGCAGGCGCTGATCGCGGCAAGCCCGTCGCCGCTGGCGGCATTGCAGGGCCACCTTGAAGGGCTGGCGAACCTGACGCTGTGCGATCGCCCCTCGACCGCGTGCATGCTGGTGAAATCCCTGCTTGAGGTCCCGCGCGAGGGCGAGCTGCGCGGCTTCATCACCACGCATCTTGACCGGGTCGAGCAGGTGATCGGGGGGGCGCTGCAGGCGGCGCAGGCCCGGGGCGAGCTGCCGCCGGATGCCGACACCGGGCGCCTGGCGCGCCGCATCCAGATCTATATCTTCGGCCTGAAGGTGCAGGCGCAGCGCGAAACCGATCCGGACCGGATGCGCGAGCTGTGCGAGGATCTGGCCGCCGAGATCGGGCGCGCGGCAACCCCCTAGCGCTGCCAGATCGCCCGGCGCACGCCGTGGTGAAAGGGCCAGAGCTTCACCACTTCTTCGGCCAGCAGAAGCGCGACCACCCAGAACACCGGCGCATCAAGCCAGAACACCAGCGCCGCGCTAAGCGGCACCTTGAACGCCCATTGCGACCACAGGAAGATATGCATCACGTAGACGGTGCGCCCGGCGGCGCGCAGCGTGTTGCCGCAGATCGCGTTGGAATTCTTGGGCCAGGGCAGCAGCAGCAGCACGGGCAGGAAACCCATCAGGGCCGCGCGGGTTTCCGGCGCCAGCGACGGGTAAAGCCGCCCCGATGACAGGATCACCACGGCAAAGAACGCGGCCACCACGGCGGACATGACAAAGGCGCCCTTCCATGCGGTTCGCAGGGCGACCCGCAGGCTGTCCGACAGCCCGTGGCGCCCCAGGTGCTGCGCCACGTGAATGCCCACCGCCTGCGCCCAGGCCATGCCGAAGGTGCCCGCCACCTGCACCCAGGGCAGGATCAGCGTCAGCGCCGCGAACTGGCGCACGTCATAGGCCGCGTAGATCAGCATGCAGACGCTGGAAGACGCCTGCGCGCTGAAAAAGGTCGCGGCGACGGGCAGGGCAAAGGCAAGGTGCGCCCTCAGGCCCGGCCAGAACGGCAGCGCCTCGACATCCGGGGCGGGCCGGAACCGCAGGTGGATCAGGTAGGCCGCGCGCAGGATCGCGCCCGCCACGCTGCCGATCGCCGCCCCGGCGAGTTCCAGTCGTGGCAGGCCGAAATGGCCGTGGATCAGCGCCCAGGACAGCCCGATGTTCACCGGCACCGACACAAGGTAGCTGACCAGCGGGCGCCTCGTGTCGCCCGTGCCGTTCGAAAAGGCCGAAAGGCTTTGGGCAATGGCCTCGCTGATCAGGACGCCCACGAAGATGTTCAGGTAAAGGCGCGCGTTCGCCTGCACCTCGGCGCTTTGGCCGGACATGGCGAGGAAACCGTCGCCCCCCGCCCACAGCACCGCAAGGCCCAGCAGGCAGACCGCCGCGCTGATCGCCAGCCCTTCGTGATAGACGGCGCGCAGCCGGGCGGGGCTGCCCGAACCATAGGCCTGCGCCGCAAGGATCTGCGCCGCGTTCGCGCAGGCGTTCTGCGCGCCCAGCAGCAGCCCGCCCATGGCGCTGGCAAGACCCATGGCCGCCAGCGCCTCTTCGCCCAGGGGGGCCACCAGCCAGGCATCGATCACGACGATGCCGTGCAGCATCAACATCCGCAGCACCATGGGCCAGGCCAGACCGACCAGCCCCCGGGTGACGTCGGTCATTCCAGCAGGACCGACGGCAGCCACAGCGACACGGCAGGAACGTAGGTCACCAGCATCAGCGCCAC
>CAXICP010000206.1:0-6234 GCA_964022595.1 uncultured Salipiger sp. | reverse complement strand
CGCCGTGGCCATCGTCGCCGTGAGGCCCGGCATGGCGCCCACGAACATGCCGAAGGCCCCGGCGGCAAGCGCGGTCAGCAGCACCTCGGTGGACAGCACCAGCATCAGGGCCTGCGAAAGAACATCGATACCGGGCATCTAAAGCACCCCGTCCAGCAGGCCGCGCGGCAGCGGCACGCGCAGCAGCCCAACGAACAGCCACCAGCAGGCGGCCGTGGTCGCCGCCGCGATGGGCACCGCGTGCAGCGCAGGCACCCGAAGCACCATGAACAGCGCGGTCAGCCCGATCAGCGAAACCGGCAGGAAGCCCAGCACCGGGGAAAGCCAGATATGGGCCGCGACATTGCCAAGCACCGCCAGCAACGCCCAGCCGCCCCCTTTGCGCAGGTCGGGCACAAGCGTCACCAACGGGCCGCCCGCGTGCCTGCGCAGGCGCAAGTCGCGCAGCACCAGCAGCGCTCCGGCCAGGATGAAGCCCGCCGCAAGCACCGACGGCAGCAAGGTGGCGCCGTAAGGTTGCCCCGGAAAGGTCGGGAACCGTGTGGCCTGCCACAGGACCGCGATCCCGAACAGGACAAAGAATGCGCCCAGAAGCGCGTCGGCGAGTTTCATGTCTCCCCCCCTCGTCAGTCGATGACGGCGACCGGGCCGCCGGGGTCCGGTCGCGCAGATGTGCGGTATCAGGAGGGTTTCTGGATCAGGCCTGCGGCGGCCATGGTGTCCCCCATCTGGGCATCGGCATCGGCCATCATCCGGGCATGCGCCGCCGGATCGAGATAGCTGATGTTGAAGCCCCGCCCGTTCATGAAATCGACGAACTCGGGATCTGTGGCGATTTCGGCCAGCGCGGCGGAAACCGCATCGGCAGCGTCTTGCGGCATGTCCTTGGGCCCACAGATGCCGCGCCAGGTGGCCAGCGCGAAATCGGCGGCGCCGGTTTCGATCAGCGTCGGCACGTCCGGGTGGCTCGATGCGCGCTCGGACCCCATCAGGGCCACGTTCACCGCGCGGCCCGCGTCGACCATGGCCTTGGTTTCGCCCAGCGACACGGTCACGATGTCCACGCCGCCCGCGATCAGGTCCTGCATCGCGGGGGCAGACCCCTCGGACGGCACCCAGGTGACGTGGTTGCTTTCAAGGCCCAGCGATTGCAGCCAGCCCACCAGCGCAAGGTGCCAGATGCCGCCCTGCGAGGTGCCCGAAGCCTTGAAGGTGCCCGGCTCGGAATTCACCACCGCCTCGGTCAGGCTTTCGATGTCCTGGTAATCGCTCTTGGACGACACGGTGATCGCCGGGCTGTCGGCGTTCATCAGGACCCCCAGCGTGTAGCCGTCATTGGGCGCCGTCGCGATGGCGGAATGCCCGATGACCCCTGCCCCGCCGGTGCGGTTCACCACGTTGAACGGCTGGCCCAGGCGCTTTTCCAGCAGCGCCGAGATCATCCGCCCCGTCGCATCGGTGCCCCCGCCCGCGCCCCAGGGCACGATCATCGTCACCGGGCGCGACGGAAAGTCCTGCGCCCATGCCGGCGCGCCGGCCAGCCCCACGGCCGAGGCGGACGCCGCCGCTGCAAGAAACCCGCGACGCGATGGTTTGTAAAGATTAGTCACTGTTCTTCCTCCCTTGGAATAGACACCCAACCCCCGGCGGAAAAGCACCTGTGCTTCTTGCCAGAAATGGTCAACCGACGACGATACCTGCCGGAAAACTTGGAATCAGTCCGACGTCATATCGACGTTGTTTGGCCTGATTTGTTCAGATTAGCAATATTTGGTGTTGCAGTGTCAATAGCTCCGATTTAGGCGAAGCTGACAGGACAGGATCACGGGAGGCCAAAAATGGCGTATGACAAGCTGAAGGTTGCGATCACGGGGGCCGGCGCGATCAGCCAGTTTCACCTCAAGGGCTGGCAGGCGCAAAGCGGCGTCGATGTCGTTGCGATCTGCGATCCCGACAAGGACAAGGCCAGCGCCCAGGCCGACGCCTTTGGCATCCCGCGCGTCTTTACCGACATGGCGGACATGCTGGACGCCACGCAGCCCGACGCGGTCGACATCATCACCCCGGTGGCCAGCCACGCGCCGCTGGTGCGCATCGCCGCCGACAAGGGCGTTCACGTGATGTGCCAGAAGCCGATGACCCCCACGGTCAAGGAAGCCGAGGCGCTGATCGCCGAGGTGGGCGAGCGCGTGCGATTCATGATCCACGAAAACTACCGCTTCCGCCCGCATTACGCCGAACTGGCGCAGCGGATGCAGGCGGGCCAGGTGGGCCGGCTTCGCCACGCCCGGATGACGGTGCGCGCCTCGGCGGTGTGGGATTACCCGGGCAAATCGCCCTTTCTTCTGGGCCGACAGCCCTATCTTGCCGATTTCCGCCGCCTGCTGGTCTTCGAGGTGCTGATCCACCATCTGGACGCCCTGCGCGCCATCCTTGGCGAGATGGAGGTCATCAGCGCCACGCTGGACCGCATCAACCCCGCGCTCAAGGGTGAAGACGTGGCGCTGATCCAGCTGCGCTCTGCCGACGGGGCGCTGGTGGTCATCGACGCCGACATCGCCGCCCCGGGCCACCCGCCGCTGCCGACGGACCGGCTGGAACTGCTGGGCGAAGCCGACACGCTGATCTACGACCGCGACCGGATCACCCTGCTGTCGCAGCCCGATGCGGTGTCGATGCATGACCTGACGGCCAACTACCAGGCGTGCTTTACCGGCGCGGTGACGGATTTCACCGAAGGGCTGCGCAGCGGGCGCGCCTTTCGCACCGACAGGCTGGACAACCTGAAGACGCTGCGCCTGATGGAAGACATCTATCGCGCCGCGGGGGTGGCGATCTGACGGCACGCCCCGGATCGGCAACATTGGCGGCAACTAACCGGCGCCCCGCCGCACAGCGCAATTGCGTCGATCCGGGCTGTCATGCAATCCTTGCCCCATGCAGTTTCTTGACTACGGACATAACCTCTGGCTTGTCGCCATTGCCTTTGTCGTGGCGCTTGTCGCCGGGGCCACGGGGCTTTCGCTGACGAAAGACCTGTCGAAAAAATCCATGTTCCAGCGCAAGTTGTCGATTGCGCTGGCCGCGATCACGCTGGGGGGCGGCATCTGGTCCATGCATTTCGTCGCGATGCTGGGCCTGAAGCTGCCGATCCTGTTCTACTATGACGCAGCGATCACGCTGGTGTCGGCCCTGATCGCCATCCTGATCGTGACGCTGGCGCTTCTTTTGCTGCATTTCACCCGGCGCACCCGGGCCACCATCGTCGCGGCGGGCACGCTGGTCGGCGCCGGGATACTGGCGATGCATTACGTGGGCATGGCGGGCATGCAGCTGTGCCAGCCGGTCTACACGGTGCTTGGCGTGCTGGGCTCGTCCATCGTGGCGCTTGGCCTGTGCATCACCGCCTTTGGCGTGGCCTACGGCAAGCGGTCGAACCGCAACATCCTGATCGGGACCGTCTGCTTCGGGGCCGCCGTCACCTCGGTGCATCTGCTTGCCATGGCCAGCACCAGGTTCATTCCCATTTCCGGCACGCATGAGATCGGCCCCCTGATCAGCAACGAAGTCATGGCGATCGGCGTCATCCTCAGCAGCTTCGTGATCTTCGGCGCCTTTCTGTGGGTCGGCTCGACCGTGCTGATCCCGGCCGGGGCGCCGGTTGCGCCCGCAGCGGCCCCGCCCCCGCCAGTCGAACCCCCGGTCGAACCGCCAGCCCAGCCGCCGACCCAGCCGCCCGCGCCCCCGGCAGGCGCCTGGCTGCCCTGCGAGCGCGAAGGCGCCAAGCTGCGCGTGCAATCCGCCGACATCGCCTTCGTGCGCGCCGACGGGCATTACACGCAGGTCTACACGCTGAGCGGCAGGTATTTCTGCGTCTGGCCGATCACCGAGGCGACCAAGCGCCTTGTCCCCGCCGGCTTCATCAAGGTGCACCGCAGCTACCTTGTGAACCCGTCCAAGGTCGCTCTGTTCGAACGCGGCAAGGACAAGGGGCGCTGCTCTTTCGGGGCCGAGGGGCTGCCTCAGGTTCCGGTCAGCCGCTCGCATCTCAAGGACGCGCAAAACGCCTTTGCCTAAGGCGGCGCAACTCGTGCAACCGGCGGCGCATTTCGTGCAAAAAGCGCACAGATAAAGCGTTTTAAGAAGCGCGCCCGCCGCGCAGGGCCCAGCCTTCCCCCCAGCCAGATCGTTGCTTTGGGAGGAGCGTCAATGATTCCAGCGGCCTTTGAATACTATCGCCCCAAGGACATGGAGGGCGTTTTCGCGGTGCTGAAAGAACACGGCGACGATGCCCGCGTCCTGGCCGGGGGGCACAGCCTGATCCCGATGATGAAACTGCGCATGGCCGAGGTTCCGCACCTGATCGACCTGCAGGATGTGGCCACCCTGCGCGGCATCACCATCGACGGCGCCGCGGTGCGCATCGGCGCCATGGTCACCCAGTCCGAGATCATCGCCCACGCGGGCCTTGCCAGCGCCGCGCCGATCATGCGCGAAGCCTCGCTTCAGATCGCCGATCCACAGGTGCGCTACGTGGGCACCGTGGGCGGCAATGTCGCCAACGGCGATCCCGGCAACGACATGCCGGGTCTGATGCAATGCCTTGATGCCACCTTCATCCTTGCCGGGCCTGATGGGGAACGGCGCGTCGCCGCGCGCGATTTCTACGAAGCCGCCTACATGACCGACCGTGAAGATGACGAGGTGCTGACCGCCGTCACCTTTACCGCGCCGACCGGCGGGTATGCCTACGAAAAGCAGAAACGCAAGATCGGCGATTATGCCACCGCCGCCGCCGCCGTGCAGATCACGAGGCAAGGCGATCTCTGCGTTGCGGCGTCGATCGCGATGACCAACCTCAGCGACACGCCGGTGTTTTCGCAGGGCGGCGGCGACGCGCTGGTCGGAACGCAGGTCAGCGACGACGACATCGGCGCCGCCGTGACCGCCATGCTTCAGGACATCGACCCGTCCGAAGACAACCGCGGGCCCGTCGAATTCAAACGCCACGCCTCGGCCGTGATCCTGCGCCGCGCCATCGCGCGCGCCTGGTCGCGTGCCTGACAGAGGATTCCCCATGAGCAAGAAGATGCATATCGAGCTGACCGTGAACGGCGAGGCGCAGGAATTCCTGGCCGAACCGCGCGAGCTGCTGATCCACACCCTGCGCGAGCGGCTGAACATCACCGGCCCGCATATCGGCTGCGAAACCTCGCATTGCGGCGCCTGCACCGTCACCATGAACGGCAAGTCGGTCAAATCCTGCACCGTCTTCGTCGCGCAGGCCAACGGCGCGGATGTCACCACCATCGAGGGGCTGGGCAGCCCCGACAAGCTGCACGTCCTGCAAGAGGCGTTCAAGGAACACCACGGGCTGCAATGCGGTTTCTGCACGCCCGGCATGATCACCCGCGCCGCCAAGCTGCTGGAAGAAAACCCCAACCCGACCGAAGCCGACGTGCGCTTCGGCATGGCCGGCAACATCTGCCGCTGCACCGGCTACCAGAACATCGTGAAATCCATCCTTGCCGCGGCAAGCGGGATGCATGCCGCGAAGGAGGCCGCAGAATGAAGGACGACATCACACGCGACGACCGCGTCGATGCCCTTGGCGGCATGGGCTGCAAGCGCAAGCGCGTCGAAGATGCCCGCTTTACCCAAGGCAAGGGCAACTATGTCGATGACATCAAGATGCCGGGGATGCTGTTCGGGGATTTCGTGCGATCGCCCTATGCCCATGCCCGGATCAGATCCATCGATACCTCTGCGGCGCTGGCGCTTGATGGCGTCGTGGCCGTGCTGACGGCGGATGACCTGCGCCCGCTTGGCCTGCACTGGATGCCGACGCTGGCCGGGGACAAGCAGATGGTGCTGGCCGATGGCAAGGTGCTGTTCCAGGGCCAGGAGGTCGCCTATGTGGTGGCCAGGGACCGCTACGTCGCCGCCGACGCGGTCGAGCTGGTCGAAGTCGACTACGAGGAACTGCCGGTCATCGTCGATCCGTTCGAGTCGCTGAAATCCGACGTGGTCCTGCGCGAGGATCTGGTGGCCGAAGACGGCACCCTGCCCGACGGCGCCCACGGCCCGCGCAAGCATGCCAACCACATCTTCACCTGGGAAGTGGGCGACAAGGACGCCACCGGGCAGGTCATCGACAGCGCCGACGTGGTGGCCGAGGAAACCATGTACTACCACCGCACCCACCCCTGCCCGCTGGAAACCTGCGGCTGCGTG
>CAXICP010000205.1:0-6239 GCA_964022595.1 uncultured Salipiger sp. | reverse complement strand
GGGCCTTCGGGCGCGGTCCACCCCTGCAGCTCGGGCAGCACGCGCCGGGCGATGGCCAGCATCGCCCGGGTCGTCGCCGCGCTTGCGTTGGGGTTCATCAGCAGCGGCGTCATTGGGGTTGCCTCAGGCGCCGGTGACGCGCCAGATCACGTCGCCCACGTCATCCGCCATCAGCAAGGACGCCTTGTCGGGCCCGATGGTGACCCCGACGGGGCGGCCATAGGCGATCTTTTCGTCGTCTGACAGGAACCCGCTGAGGATATCGCGGGCCGGCCCGCTGGGCGCGCCGTTCTCGAACGGGACAAAGATCAGCTTGTAACCGCTCAGCTTGGACCGGTTCCACGATCCGTGCTGGCCGATCACCATGCCGTCGCCGAACCCCGGCAGGGTGCCCGCCGGCACCCAGCACAGCCCCAGCGACGCGGTGTGCCCGCCAAGCGCATAATCGGGCCGGATCGCGCGGGCGACCATTTCGGCGTCTTGCGGCACGCGATCGTCGACCGTCTGCCCCCAGTAGCAATAGGGCCAGCCGTAAAAGCCGCCATCTTGAACCGAGGTCAGGTAATCGGGCGGCGTTTCGTCGCCCAGCCCGTCGCGTTCGTTCACCACCGTCCACAGCGCGCCGGTCACCGGCTCCCACGCCATGCCGACCGCGTTGCGCAGGCCCGACGCAAAGATCCGCGCCTGGCCCGTCGCCACGTCCAGTTCCCAGATCGCGGCGCGGCCTTCTTCGACCTCCATCCCCTCGTCGGCGATGTTTGACAGCGACCCGACCCCGGCATAGATCCGGCTGCCATCGGGCGAGACGATCAGGCTGCGCGTCCAGTGGCCGTGCGGCTTGAAATCCACCAGCTTCTGCCCGCTGCCCTGCAGAGCGGTCGCGCCGTCGGTGTAGTCGAACGCCACGATCCCGTCGGTGTTGCCAAGGTAGAACCGGCTGCCCACCAGCGCCATGCCGAAGGGCTGGTTCTGGTTTTCGACAAAGATCTCGCGCTGTTCGGCCACCCCGTCGCCATCGGCATCGCGCCACAGGGTGACGCGGTTGGCGCTTTTCCCGATGGCCTTGGCGCGGCGCATGGTCGCCTGCGCGGCGTGGTCCATCAGGCGGCGGGGCGGGCCGGGCTGTTCCTTGGATTCCGCCACCAGCACGTCGCCGTTGGGCAGCACCTCGATCCAGCGCGGATGGTCCAGCCCCGAGGCGAAGGCGTTGACCTTCAGGCCCGGCGCGCATGTGGGCACATGCCCGTCGGCCCAGCCCTGCGCGACGGGCATCTTCAGGGTCATGATGCCCTGCTTGCGCGCCTCGGGGATCTGGGGGCTGGCCCCCGCGGCCTGGGTGTCGGGCGCCCCCATCCGGCGCATGAGCGCCACGGCGCCTCCGACCAATGCGGTCGCTTTAGCAATGATTTCCATCTCTGGCCTCCGACTTTTCAGCGGCCAGACTAGCGGCAGTTCAGGGCGTGTGACAGCGCCTTTTGCCCCGCCGCCGCCCGTGGCCGTGCGCCGGGCATTACGGGTCGGCCGGGGCCTGATCCGCAAGGATTTCCGCCACAACTGCCTGCGCCCGCCGGTCGGCGGCCTTGAAATTCATGCCCCCCGCGTCGCCCTTGGGCGCAAACAGGCTTGGCGCGTCCGGAAAGAAGGCCGCGCGCAGCCGCTCTTGCCACTCGGCGGTACCGGCGACGACCCGTTCGCGCTGCGCCGCGTTCAGCCGCAGCTTCTGCCCGTTCGCGGTCGCCGCGATCACGCGGGCCACCGTCGCCTTGAAGCGCGGGTTCACGCCCCCGTTCTGTTCATCGACCGCGGGGATGTGTTCGGCGATCCGCCGCATCGCCAGCAGGCCCGGCAGCGTCAGCGAGGCGTTGTCAACCTTTGGCTGCTGCAACCCGTCGAAGGGCACGCCCAGCACGTGGCAGAAATCGACCAGCAGGTCGCCCCCGACAAGCTGGCCGCGATCAAGCAGCCGCAAGTCAAGCCTGTCGCGCCCGACCGCATCGGCCCAGCCCAGCAGCACCTCGCTCCAGTCGATGGTCTTGATGAAGTGGTCAACGAACTGGTTCATCGCCACAGGCGCGCCGCGCTTGGCGCGTTCGGACACTTCGCTGGGGATGAAATCGACCGGATCGCGGATGTAGGCGACATAGCGCACCTCGTCGAACACCGCCGAAAAGCGGGCATCGAAGGCGCGCGCCGCCTCTGCCGTGCGCACCCAGGCCGAGATATGTTCGCTGGAAAACACCGCAAGATCACCGGGATGCCGGGCGGGAAAATCGGCCAGGGCGTCCAGATGGGGGCCGTGATGGCGCGCGATGTCCTGAGCGTCGCGCAGGCGGAACCGCTGGCGGCTCTGGCGGGACAGATGCGCTGTTCCCGCGGCGCCAAGGGTGGCGGCGGGGTATTCGAACTGGCTGCCACGCCGCGCCACGTTGCGCCGGAACTGCACGCCGCGATCTGCCAGTGCCTCGGTGTTGAGGTGCAGAAAATCCTGGATCGCGCTTGATCCGGTCTTGGGCCAACCGATGTGAACCACCGCTTTCATCACGCACCTCCCTGGGTTGCCGCCCTTGTCTATGGGCAGGTCGGTGCCGGCAGTCAATATGCCGCGCCCCCGCATCAGCAGGGGCGCGGGCGGTCAGATGAAATCCAGATCCGACGCGGTCAGGTTGCCAAGGAAGGTGTCGCGGATGGTGATCGTGTTCACCCCGTCATCGCCCATGTCATACAGCACGTCCGACCCGACCTGAGTTGCAGCGCCGATGAATTCGTCAAAGGTTTCGGCCTCTCCGATGCCGGTGACAAGGCGCAGGGTGTCGTGAACATCGGCAAAGGCGGAGGTGGCGAAATTCGCGATGGTGTCATTGCCGAACCCGTCCGCAAAGACGAACACATCCGCCCCCGCCGCACCGTTCAGCAGGTCGTTCCCGCCGTCGCCGAACAGCCAGTCGTCGCCGGAACCGCCGAACAGGCTGTCCGCCCCCGATCCGCCGAACAGCCGATCGGCGCCAAGTTCACCGTACAGGACATCGTTGCCATTGCCGCCGAACAACGTGTCATTGCCCGCGCTGCCGTGCAGTTCGTCGTTCTGGTTCTTGCCTTCCAGCCGGTCATTGCCGCCCCCGCCGATCAGCGTGTCGGTGCCGCCGTGGCCGATCAGCAGGTCGGCGCCATCGCCGCCGTAAAGCGCATCGCTGCCGTTGCCGCCAAGCACCGTGTCATTGCCGTTCTGCCCGTACAGCGCATCGTTGCCGGCTTCGCCCTTGACCAGATCGTTCTGGTCGCCGCCGTAAGCTTCGTCGTTGCCGTTGCCGCCCAGAAGCGTATCCCGGCCCGCGCCGCCGCGCAGGATGTCGTTGTCGCCCTGCCCCATCAGCACATCGTTGCCGTTGTCGCCGGCCAGCGAGTCGTTGCCGTTGTGACCGCGCAGCAGGTCGTCGCCATCACCGCCGAACAGCGAATCCGCGCCGGCGTCGCCGTTCAGCTCGTCCCGGCCGCCCTGGCCGAACAGGCGGTCATTGCCGCCGCCGCCGCGCAGAAGGTCGTTGCCGCCCCCGCCGACCGCGGTGTCGTTGCCAGCGTTGCCCAGCAAGGTGTCGTTGCCGGTGTCGCCGAACAGGCGGTCGTGGTCTTCCATCCCGAACAGCAGATCGTTGCCGGCATTGCCGTTCAGCACGTCATTGCCGCGGTTGCCGCGCAGGGTATCGGCCCCATCCTCGCCCAATAGCGTGTCGGCGCCGGCCTGCCCCAGGATCGAATCGTCGTGGGTGCCGCCCTGCACCATGTCGTTGCCGTCGCCCGCCTCGATGATGTCCACGCCCGCGCCGCCGAAAAGCGAATCGTTGCCCCAACCGCCGTAAAGCGTGTCATCGCCCGACCAGCCGTACAGCCGATCGTGGCCGGTGCCGCCATACAGCAGGTCGAACCCCTGCCCGCCCTTGAGCTCGTCATTCCCGCCGTCACCGAAAAGCGTGTCGTTGCCGTAGCCCCCGAACAGCGTGTCGTCGCCATCCGGCAGGTTCAACGAGGCAGGCACGATGATGTCCTGCCACGACAGCGGGTCCGACGGGTCGTAGAATTCGGGCCGGATCACCAGCGCTTCGAGATCGAGCGCGCCGGAAGAATGCAACGCCGGATCGTAATCGTCGATCGACGCAAGCGCAAAGAATTCGGTGATCACCCAGGCGCGGAATTCCTCAAGCGTGACACTGCGATCGCCGCGCAGCACGTCGTCGCCGTTGGCGCCGTCAAGCGCATCGTCGCCGGACCCGCCCGCCAGCGTGTCGTTGCCGAAATCGCCGTTCAGCGCATCGCTGCCAGCGCCGCCGTCGATCCAGTCGTTGCCAAAGCCGCCAAGGATGTTGTCGTTGCCCCATTCGCCCCACAGCATGTCGTCGCCGCGGTTGCCTTCGATCATGTCGTCGTTGCCGCCCGCCAGCACCAGGTCGGAGTTGTCATCGCTGTGGATCTCGTCATCGCCGCCCCGGCCCACGACGATGTCGCGCCCGGCATTGGCGCCGATCTTGTTGCCGAACCCGTTGTCGAAATAGACGTCATCGCCAAAGCCCAGCGTCTGGGCCGCGCCCTGCAGGTCCAGCTGAACGTCCAGAGAAATGGTCGTCTGCAGCCAGATGTGGTCGTGCCCCTCGGTCTGGCCGATGCCGGTGTCGCCGTCCTGCACCAGCGTCACGGTCACCGTCGGATCGTCCGGCACGTCGTAATATTCCGGCGCCTCGCTGACGCGGGCAAACCCGGACATGAAGCTGTCGGTGCCATCGGCGTTTGGTTCATCAAGGTTGAAGATGCCGATATCCAGATCCGACAGCAGCGTGTTCTTCAGCACCACCGTGCCCCGTGCCGAGGCCAGTTCGACATCATTGCCGACCTGCGCCATCAGCGAGAACAGGTATTCCGCGCTTGCGCCCACCGCCGACATGTCCAGCTTGTCGAGCAACGGGTCGAAATCCCAGATCACGTCGCGCCCGTCGGCGGGATTGCCGGCGACGAACGTCGGCACGCCGTCGGCGCTGGCGATGTAATCGTGGTTACGCCCGATGATGAAGATGTCGGCGTAGGCGTCCGCCGGGACGGACATGTCGACATCCTCGGCCACCAGCGAATTGGTGCTTTCGAAGATCCAGGCAAGCGCGGCCTGCCAGCCGGCGGTGTTGGCCGCCGCCCCGTCCAGCGCCGCCAGCGTCGCGATATTGCGGTTCATCGTCAGCGACCGGTCGCCGTAGAACGTGTCGTCATGGGCCGAGCCCAGCAGGATGTCCTGCCCCGACCCGCCCAGGATGCGCGTGCCCCCCGCGATATCGTAGGTGACGCCCTTGGTGTCGGTGACCGACGCGCGGGTGACCGAGCCGTCGACAAGATCGGCGCCCGCGCCGCCATCCAGGAAGCCGACCAGTTCGACCCCGCGCACCACGTCGTCGCCGCTGCCGCCGGTGGCCCCGCCGAAGCCCCAGGCCGGGCCGCCGGTGACGGTGATCTCGGACACCTCGAATTCCGCGCCGGTCTGGTAGACGTAGATCACCACGTCGTCATTGGCGCCGCCGTCGGTGAAACGGTCCTGCCCGTGGTTGACCTCGATGAAATCGCGGCCCGCGCCGCCAAAGACCACGTCATCGCCCTTGTCGCCGAAGACGAAATCGTCGCCCGCGCCCGCGTGGACGAAATCATTGCCCTGGTTGCCGGCCACGTGATCGCCGCCATCCTCGCCGAAGATGCGGTCGTTGCCTTCGTTGCCGGAAATGCGGTCGCCTTCGCTGCCGCCCCACAGCGTGTCATTGCCTTCGTTGCCGTGGATCTGGTCGTGCCCCGCGCCGCCGAAGACAAGGTCGTTGCCGGTGCCGCCGTTCATGTCGTCATCGCCCGCGCCCGCGCTCAGCGTGTCGCGCCCGTCGCCGCCGAACAGCCCGTTGTCCTCGGCGCCGCCGACAAGGCTGTCATTTCCGTCGCCGCCCCAAAGCGTGTCGCGCCCGGCCTCGCCGAACATGTGGTCGTTGCCATCGCCGCCGAAGACAAGGTCATCGCCGTTACCGCCCCACAGCGTGTCATCCCCGGCGCCCCCGCCAAGCGTGTCGGCGCCCCATCCGCCGAAGACAAGGTCGGCCCCGTCGCCGCCGATCGCGGAATTGTTCCCGACGCCCCCCTGCAGCGTGTCTTCGCCCGCCCCCCCGAACAGGATATCGTCGTCAGCCTCGCCCGCAAGCAGATCATTGCCGCCGTCGCCCCACAGGGTG